>NZ_LASY01000190.1:0-440 GCF_000973155.1 Grimontia sp. AD028
AAAAAGCCATAGGCCGGCTTTTTAAAACTGTAATCTTTCAGCTGCGCGGAAGACGGTCTTGCCTGCGCCGAATACTGCCAGCCTTTCACGAAGTTCTCTTTAGATATCCCACCCACATTCACGTTATAAGGCAGCGCAAGGCCCGAAGCTGACAGGGTCTGGGTATCATCCGAGAACAGTACCGTGTGCTTGTCTTTACTGTGCAGAAAGCAATAGAAAATGCCCTCTTCCGCGGCAATACGCTCCAGGAACTCGAGGTCCGTCTCGCGGTACTGCACACAATACTCACGGGTCTGCGGATTCCCGGAGAGCGAGAACGCATAATCATCAATGCCCATCTCCTGCAGGAGAATACTCATGATTTCCGGGGCAGACTGCTGCTGGAAGATACGGCTGTTCTGACGAAGGGACAGTCTGGCAAGGGACGGCACCATCTCCAG
>NZ_LASY01000191.1:0-10429 GCF_000973155.1 Grimontia sp. AD028
CCTCGAATTGAACGCATTGATGACCTCTGAATACGAGCATCTTCAGGTTGTTTGGGTATTACCTCATCGAATTTTCTGAAGGATAAGAAAATGGGCTTTTCACTTTCCTGGGTGGCGGTTAAAACCGAAAACCAAGATGCCGTGTTGGAAACGTTGGGATTTACGGCAACGACAGAAACCGACGAGTATTTTGAATCTGACTTGGCAGGCGTTGCTTTGCGGGATGATTGGTATCTGGTGGTTGGACAAGGGTCGAACAACCTCATTATTGCCAAAGAGTCGTTGGCAGAACTGTCGCGAATCGGCATGGCCATCGCCTGTTCGGTAGAGGAGCATGTAATGGCGTCTTCCGCCGAGTGTTGGTTCGCTGGTGAGAAGCGTTGGCAGGTGACGCACAATGCACAGGAAAGCCGTATGAACCTGACAGCGGAAGGGCAATTGCCTGCGAGATTTGAGACGTTGAAAGTGCAGTATCTGGCCGATCAGGCAGAGGATGGTGGTGAGTCGGCAGATGTCGACCATGTCTTTGAAGTCCCTTTGGCGTTAGCCAGTACGCTGGTGGGCTTTAAGCACGATGAAGATTGCAGTGATGTGTTTGCTAATGGTCTGCCTGTGGTGCTTTCAGGTAGCCATGAGTCAGAAGCGACTTTCACTTTTGAAATCAAAAAGCCATGGTGGAAGTTTTGGTGATAGCTTCCTCAGTCTTGCAATGATTTTTATGCGTTTTTTTGGCAAGTGGATGATGCTGCTTGATTGGTTTTCACCCGAAACCGGAGCATGCTCGGTCTAAACGGTGTTTGCACTCGAAGCATAGGGTTGCGCAGTGTAGACTGCTCGCAGAACTGACCCGATGACATGAGGTACATGATGCAAACCCCGACGCAAGCAAAGAATGCTTACTTGAACACACTCCAAACGGTTTTTGGCTTTGAAGGATTACGCGGTGGTCAGCAGAATGTGGTCGAAAGGGTATTGGCGGGGCATTCCTCTGCGGCCATCTTTCCAACAGGTTCGGGCAAATCTCTCTGTTACCAGCTTCCTGCGCTTCATCTTCCTCACCTGACTTTGGTGATTTCTCCGCTACTTGCGCTGATGAAAGACCAGCTCGATTTTCTGCGCGGAAAGGGCATTGCCGCCGCCTCGATTGATTCTTCCCTGACTTATGACGAATCGCGCGAAGTCATGCGTTCGGTGAAAGCAGGTGAAACCAAAATCCTGATGATTTCTGTCGAGCGTTTGAAGAACGAGCGCTTCCGCCAGTTTATTTCCTCGGTGCCGATTTCTCTGCTGGTGGTTGACGAAGCGCACTGTATTTCAGAGTGGGGGCATAATTTCCGTCCTGATTACCTGAAACTGCCGGCTTACCGCGCCCAGCTCAATATTCCTCAAGTTTTGCTTCTTACCGCGACGGCAACGCCGCAGGTTATCGAAGACATGCGCAATAAGTTCGGCATCGCCCCCGAGAATGTCGAGGTAACCGGCTTTTATCGTCAGAATCTGGATCTCAACGTGCTTCCTTGTGCGGAAGAGCAAAAAGACGTAGCCCTGCTGAGTTTAATGCAGAGCGTCGCGATTCCTCGGCCCACTATTGTTTACGTCACCTTGCAGCAAACTGCTGAGAGTGTGGCAGGTAAACTCAGAGCCGCAGGCGTCGCCGCGCAGGCTTACCATGCCGGTATGGCAAGTGATGATCGCCAGCGGATTCAAAACGCTTTTATGCACGGTGAAATCAACTGCATTGTGGCGACCATTGCATTCGGTATGGGCGTGGATAAAGCGGATATCCGTGCGGTCATTCACTACGATTTGCCAAAATCGGTGGAGAACTATAGTCAGGAAATCGGACGGGCAGGGCGTGATGGTTTGCCGTCGGTCTGTTCTGTGCTGGCCAACCGCGAATCGGTCAGTGTCTTGGAAAACTTTGTGTATGGTGACACGCCGGATTTGATCGCCATTCGCGCTGTGATTGATGAGATTGGCTCGACACCTGTGGGTAGACCGTGGGAAGTGATGCTGACCCGCCTTTCCAAAGAATCCAATGTGCGCCAGTTGCCGCTCAAAACCTTACTGGTTTACCTCGAGCTTGCAGGCATCATCGAGCCGCAGTTCAGTTACTTCGCTGATTACCGCTTCAAAATGCTGGTGGAGCCTGAGCAGGTATTGAACCAGTTTGAAGGCGAGAGAAGACAATTTGTGGAAGCGATTTTCCAATGCTCGCCAAAATCGCGCACCTGGCATAGCGTAGATTTTGATGCGCTTTGGCAGGGCTACAGCGCGGAAAGAAAGCGTGCTGTTACTGCGCTGGATTACTTCGCTGACAAAGGCTGGATTGAGCTTGAAAGCAAGCAGATGATGGACGTTTACCGCGTTACTCAGCTTGAGGCGTGTCAGGGTGAGCAGGCAGCGCAACTGAGCGAGCAGATGCATCAACTCTTCCTCACCAAAGAAGCGTCGGAAATCAACCGCGTGGAAGCCATGCTGTCGCTGTTTGAAACTGGCACCTGTTTGAGTCATCGCTTGGCAGCGTATTTCGCTGACCAACATGCGCCAGCGCAGTGTGGGCATTGCTCTGTGTGTCGTGGCAATGTTGCATTGTTGCCAAAAGCCAGCGCTCAGGCAGAACTGGATGCCGCGGAGTTACAGCGTTTGCTTCAGCCTTTGCTTGATGCCGCTGCCAAAGACGGCACGCAAGTCTCGGCAGAGGCGGCGACGAGGTTCCTTTGTGGTATTGCCACGCCACTGACCGGACGTTTACGCGCCGGGAAAATGGAAGGGTTCGGCAAGCTGGCTGCCTATCCGTTTGCTCAAGTGAAAGCGCAAGTGGTGGCATCGCGTCTTTAACCCGTTTGGAGGTGCGCCGAATCTGGCTTAAATGGTATGATTCGGCCAATAATTCGGGAAAATAGCGCCCGCTACGGAGTCAACATGGCAAAACTATCCCTACAAGAGCAGATGCTTCAAGCTGGTCTTATCGACAAAAAGAAAATGAAGAAGGCCGGTAAGAGCTCGAAGAAATCGCGCACGCTGGCAAAAGAAGCCAAAGCCGCCGTTGAAGAAAAGCGCGCTGCGCAGGTGGCTCAGGATCAGGAACTGAACCGTCAGAAGCAGCAGGAAGCCGAGAAAAAGGCGATTGCCGCGCAGGTGAAGCAATTGGTCGAGATGAACAAGATTGACCGCAAAGACGGCGATATCGGGTACAACTTCACTGACGGCACGCTGGTGAAGAAGATTTACGTCGATAAAGCCACCCAAGACCAACTGGTGAATGGCCGCTTGGCGATTGCCCGTGATGGTGAAGGTTACGCGATCGTTCCTGGTGTGGTGGCGGACAAAATTGTTCAGCGAGATGAAAACACTATCGTGTTGAACAACACGGTGGATGAGCAGGCGATGGACGAGGACGATCCATACGCAGACTTCAAGATCCCTGACGATCTGATGTGGTAAGCGCAGCCTGTTGATGAACAAGAAAAAGCCCTGTCTCCGGACAGGGCTTTTTGCTTTTCTACCAATCACAGTAGGTCGCAGATACTTACTACGATTGGTATTAGCTGGTGGCTTCCGCTGGCCGTTTTTTCTTGCGGTTTCTAGGGTGATTCACCGGCACTGCCGATAGTAGCGTTTGGGTGTATTCATGTTGCGGGTCGGCATAGAGGGCTTTTGCGTTGCCGTATTCCACCATGTTGCCGAAATACATCACGGCGACGTTATCCGAAACCTGACGCACCACGGAAAGGTCGTGGGAGATGAATATCATTGCCAGGTTCATTTCCTGTTGCAGCTTTAACAGCAAGTTCAGGATTTGCGCCTGTACTGATACATCCAATGCGGAGACAGATTCGTCACAAATCAGTAGCTTGGGTTTCAGTGCAATCGCCCGTGCAATACCGATACGCTGACGCTGACCGCCGGAGAACTCGTGAGGATAGCGACTGGCCGCTTCTACGGGCAAGCCAACTTTTACTAAGAGTTCCTCTACCCATTGTTTGCGCTCTGCGCGGGTGCCGATGTTGTGGATCTCGAAAGGCTCTTCCAGAATCATGCCCACAGTGTGGCGCTGATTAAGGGATTCCAGCGGGTCCTGAAACACGATTTGCATCTCTTTACGAAGCGGACGCATCGCACGCGGGCTGAGGTCTGTGATGTCTTTGCCTTCAAAGAATATCTTTCCACCTGTTGGCTCATAAAGCTTTAGGATGGTGCGCCCAAGGGTGCTTTTTCCACAGCCAGATTCACCGACCAAACCCAGGGTTTCGCCACGTTTCACGCTGAAGGAAACGCCATCCACCGCCTTGATGGTGTAGCCCTTTTTGAAAATACCTTTGCCGGAAACGAAGTGTTTGCAAAGGTTGTCGATTCTTAGCAACTCTTCCATGTTTAACCTCGAAATTCCGGAAACAGCGCAGGGTCGATCTCAGGGATATCGATCAACTGCTTGGGTTCGGTGGTCAAATCCGGCATCAGGCCGAGTAAGCGCTTGGTATACGGGTGCTGAGGATTATCAAACAGATCGAAAACGTCTGCATTTTCAACGATTTTCCCACCATACATCACCGCCACATCGTCACAGATTTCCGCGACTACGCCCAAATCGTGGGTGATGAATATCATCGCCATGCCGGTTTCTTCCTGCAGGTCATTCATCAGGTCGAGAATGGAGGCTTGAACCGTCACATCCAGCGCGGTCGTTGGCTCGTCACAGATCAGAATATCGGGTCTGCAGGCCAATGCCATCGCAATCATCACACGTTGTCGCATGCCGCCGGAAAGGTTATGCGGGTATTCATTGAGCCGTTTTTCGGGCATCGGAATTTTGACTTTTTCCAGCATTTCAAGCGCGGCAGCCTGCTGCGCTTTCTTGCTCATCTCCGGGTTGTGGAGTGCCAGCACTTCGGTCAGCTGTTTGCCAATGGAATGCACCGGATTCAGCGCGGTCATCGGATCCTGAAATATCATGGAAATCCGGTTGCCGCGCATTTGGTACATTTCTTCCGGTGGCAAGCAGACTAAATCGGTACCGCGATAGAGGATCTCGCCGGCGGTGACCTGCCCATAAGGCTTGGGCAGCAAGCCCATGATGGACATGGCAGTGACGCTTTTACCACTGCCTGATTCACCGACCAAACCTAGGGTTCGGCCTGCCATGACATCGAAATTCACGCCGTGGAGGATTTTCACCACGCCGTCATCGGTAGTGAATTCTGTTTCTAGTCCGCGGACGCTGAGAACCGGTTCCGTCATCTTTCCTGCCTTATCGCTTGTAGCGATCGTCAATCACTGTCACGGGTTCAAATGCTTTGCCTTCGTCCATGGCTTTGAGCGTTTCTTTTTTCACCTCTGCATCAATCCAGAAGGTGCTCAAACCATAAATGCGGCCAACGGTGAACAGGTAATCCATTCTTTTCTGCATCGGGTTTTCTGGATACTGCATCCAGCGCCAGTAGCCTTGACGACTCCATGGCAGGATGTAGCTTGGCACGACGACAGACGCATCTTGGATAATGCGTTGGATTTCATGAGCCAGTTGCTGTTTTTTGGTCAGGTCAAACTCAGAGCGGTATTGGGTGATCAATTCATCCAGCTCTGGTGTGCTGAAATTATTGAAGTTATTGGTTTGCGGCTTATTCGCGTTTTCAGAGTGGAAGTACTCCCAATACCCAGGGATCTCTTTTGCACCCATGTTGATGAAGGCTAATTGGTGCTTTTTCTCCGACATGTATTTGAAGCCGGTAGCACCATCAATCAATTTGAGTTGGAAATCGAGTCCGGCCAGTTTCGCTTGCTCTTTGAGATAAGCCATGCGTGGTGTCCAGGATGGATATGGGTAGACCAACTCGAAAGACAGGCGCTCTCCTTTGTCGTTGACGCGCACACCGTCGCCACCGACGCTGTCAAAGCCCGCTTTCGTGAAATGGGAAATCGCTAACTCTGCATCGAAGGCTGGTGGCGTTGCTCCTTCCCAAGAGTATTTTCCGTTACCTGATCCTGTGGCGTGTGGCTTACGGGAATAGTCTCCGCGGATCAGCTTTGCGATCAAACCGTCCATGTCCGTAGCATGCATGATGCCGCGACGGATATTGATATCACCTAATAGCGGCTGAGCGGTATTGAGCCACAGTCCCCCGGCACCCTGAGGCACTTCGTTGAAGCCCCAGAAACGATGAACATAGCCTTTTTGGTAGACTTCGCCATCTGTCTTTTCATGCCAGACTTCTGGCAAGGTCAGCTCGAACACATCCAGCTTGCCTTTTTCAAAGTGTTGGCGGGCAAGATCCTGGTCCCTGATCACTGTGAAGCGTATTTTGTCGACGTTATAGCGGTTCTGATAGTACTTGTTTTCGTAACCCCACCAGTCGTCACCGACGTGTTTCAGCGTCAGGCTCTTACCCTTTTTAATCTTGTCGACAAAGTATGGGCTTGCTGTCGGCTCTGCTTTGAAGTTGTATTTACGGACATAGTCGTCGTCCATGCCATCGCCGTTTTTGTCTTTCCCTCGGCTGAAAAAGTGCGCTGGCTTGGGGTTCAGGCCACCGACTGTCAGCATTAACTCTTCCTGATTTTTCTCTTCTACCGTACTAACAGCAAGCGTGTGGTCGTCGATTTTCACCACATCGGCAATGGTGTTGGTGTAGTAGTCGTTGTAGTAGGGCGCAACAATGTCTTTGGAGCGGTAAAACGTGAGCATAAATTCGAAATCGTTTGCCGTGATGGCTTTACCGTCGTTCCACTTTGCGTCTGGATTGAGTTTGAAATAGACCGTTTTGTTGTCGCCAGCAAATGCCCATTCGGTTGCAATGTCAGGTATCCAGTTCAAGGTGTCAGGGTGGCGCGTGACGAGTCCCGGCACTTCATCGAGGAAGTAAGTGCGTAAGCCTGAGTTTGAGTCTGGCCCCACGGTGCGAAGCGTGAGAGGGAAGCTGGCGAGGTGAGTGCGCAATGTCCCGCCACGCTTGGCTTTGTCAGACGCAAATACCGGATCGTCCCTGTTTGTCTGCCAGTCAAGGTTGGCAGGAAGTTCAGCGGCTTGCGCGGTGAAAGCGAGTGCGCTTAAAGCGGCGAGTGTGGTCAATTTAAACATGGTCACTTCCTTGTCAGACATAACGGGTGAATTTTTTCGGGTCGAATGCAGCGCGAACCGCATCGCCAATAAAGGTCACCATGGTGAGCACCAGCACAGTGGCGGTGACCACTGAGGTAACAATCCATGGACTGTCGAGATTCGATTTACCTTGCTGTAGCAGCTCGCCCCAGCTCGGTGTTGGTGGCGCAAGACCAAGGCCAAGGTAATCCAGAGCCGTCAGCGCAGTGATGTTCGCCACAATGGTAAAAGGTGCCAGAGTGATCACCATGACCATGGTGTTAGGCAGAATATGTTTCAGCAGGATACGTGTAGTAGAAGCGCCAAGTGCTCTCGCGGCCATCACATATTCCCGTGCAGATTCCTTGTAGGTCATGGTCCGCATGTACCAGGTTATCCCCATCCAGCCGAATATGACGTTGATGGCGACAAAGAGGGTAAAGGTGGGCTTGGTGATAGAGACCAGTATCATGATGACGTAGAGGAATGGGATCATCGACCAGACTTCAATAAAGCGTTGGCTGATAAGGTCGAACTTGCCACCGAAAAAGCCCATGGCACAGCCAATCACAGTACCAATCGCAAAACAGATGGTCATGGTGGTGAGGGCGTACATCATGGCGATGCGGAAGCCATAGAACAGACGTGCCAGCACGTCACGGCCAATCACATCGGTGCCGAGGTAGTGCTGTGATTCAATGCTTGGCGCATACGGCGGGAATTCACCCTCGATAAAATCCTGCTCATAAGGGTTCCAAGGCACCAATGGCATGATGACGAAGTTGCCGTTGTCTTCTTCTTCAAACAGGGCTTGAAGCTCTCGGTAGTTGGCTTCGCTTTGGTAATCCTGTCCAAACTCGGTGCCGAGGCGAACATCGCTGACCACAGGGAAGAACAGCTCGCCGTTGTAGCGCACCATCAGGGCTTTGCTGTTAATAAAAAACTCGGCAAACAGGGAAAGCAGTAACAGGGTAGAGAGGACAATGAAAGACCAGTAACCCGGTTTGATTTCCTTGAAGCGTTTGATCTTCTTTTGCGTCAGTGGGCTGAGAGTCATCATCATTCACCAAACCTTACACGCGGATCCACGAGTGCCACACAGATATCTGAAACGATGTTACCCACCAGAAGCATGGCGGCGTTCAGTGCCACAATGGCCATCACCACCGGATAATCCCTTTCCATAATGGCTTCATAGCCAAGCAGGCCAATACCATCGATGTTGAACACCACTTCGATGAGGAAGGAGCCTGTGAGGAAGAACAACAGCGAATTACCGAAATGGCTCGCCAGAGGTATCAAACTGTTCTGCATCGCGTGTTTGCGCACCGCATCTTTAAAAGGCAGGCCCTTGGCAATGGCGGTGCGGATGTAGTCAGCGGAGAGGTTCTCCATCAGGTTGTTCTTCATGGTGATGGTCAGGGTGGCGAAATCACCGATGATGTAACAAATCAGTGGCAGCACGGCATGCCAGAGCACGTCTTTGATCATCTCGCCTTTGGACTCTAAATCATCAAAGTCGTCAGAGGTAAACCCTCCCATGGGGAACCAATCGAGGTGGAAGGAGAAAACACTCAATAGCAGGATGCCGACCACGTAACCCGGAAGGGCATAACCGACGAAAATCAGCACGGAAGAGGCGTTATCAAAGGCAGTATTGTGCTTCACGGCCTTGTAGTAGCCGAGAGGGATAGAGACCAAATAGGCAATCAGGAAAGTCATGCCGCCGTAAAACATGGAGACGGGAAGCCGCTCGATAATCATATCCAGTACGGGTTCGTAGTAGCGGGTAGATTCACCAAAGTCCAGCACCAACAGACGGTTCAGCCACTCCCAATATGCTTCCATCACAGGCTTGTCGAGACCGTAGAAAGCTTTCAGCTCTTCAAGCTGATATTCATCCAGCGAGGAGTTGTCCTGAAAACTCTGGGTTTGCGCCGACCCTTCCTCCATAAACTGGGATTGGGCAAGCATGCGCTCAACGGGCCCACCCGGCACAAATCGGGTGATGGCAAAGATCACTAATGTGATGCCAAGAAATGTGGGAACGACGAGCAATAACCGTCGCAGTAAATACGCTAACACAGACTGACTCTCTCCCTGTCCACTATGGTCAAAAGACCTTACTGCCTAAATATGATGGCAAATCATTAAAATTCAGGGTGATATTTGCAGACAACCCTACTTTTCCCTGCAGAATTGTCGGTTATAGAAATCCTGAAAGTGAATTGTGTTACGTCTTTGTGATGATTTCATCGCCCAAGAGACTTATTGCGAATTAACTCAAAAATTCACTTTAGGGTTCAGGCTACGCCAACAAAGGGTTTGACACTATCTTCTTGAACGTTATCTGGGCATTTTGTGCATCAAAAATGAGATATTAATTTCCCCTTGAAAAAGTAAGCAAATGGAGAGATTATCCGCGCCCTCCCTGTTCACACTAAGTGCTATTAACCATGAACTTTACTCAGTTTGACTCTCTGCCACCGCCGCAGATCGCGGAGCGTGCTGCAGAAATTGGTGTAGCGAAAGCAACCAAAGACCCATTCAAATCGTTCCTTCTGGCGATATCCGCCGGTATTCATATCGGTATTGCATTCATTTTCTATTCGACAGTGACCACTGGTGCTGGTGACATGCCTTGGGGTATGACGCGCTTTGTTGGTGGTTTGGCATTCAGTCTGGGGTTAATCCTGGTGATCATTACCGGTGGCGAGCTATTCACGAGTTCGGTACTCACTTTGGTGGCGCGAGCCAGTGGTAAGATTACCTGGGGCGCGTTGTTTAAGAACTGGCTGGTGGTATACGGCGGCAACCTGATTGGTGCGATTCTGCTGGTGATCTGTATGTTGATCGCTCAGCAATACATGTTCGGCAACGGACAAGTGGGCATTAACGCCATGAATATCGCGCAGCACAAATTGCACCATGGCTTTTTCCAGGCAGTGGCACTCGGCATTATGTGTAATGTACTGGTGTGCATTGCAGTATGGATGACCTACTCAGGCCGCACTTTGACTGACAAGATTCTGGTGATGATTCTGCCAGTGGCGATGTTTGTGTCGGCAGGCTTTGAGCACTGCATTGCGAACATGTTCCAGGTGCCGATGGCGATTGGTATCAAATACTTTGCGCCAGAGTCTTTCTGGGCAATGACAGGCATGAACGTGGCAGACTTTGCGGATCTGACCTTTACCCATTTCTTCATCAACAACCTGGTGCCAGTAACCTTGGGCAATATCATCGGTGGTGGCCTGTTTGTTGGTATGTGGTATTGGATGATTTACCTGCGCGACTAATACCAATCACAGTAAGTAGGTGATCAGAAATAGCGCAGGAAAAATGCTCGAG
>NZ_LASY01000192.1:0-2238 GCF_000973155.1 Grimontia sp. AD028
GATAGTATGGAGTGGCATCGACATTTATCTGAGCGGTGCGAGCTTTGGTCATAGCGGATAAGAGAATAAAGCTGAAGAATGGACGTACAGTATCTTAGCCAACACACGATTGCATGTTGAGTGAGTGGGTATGAAGAATAGCGCACTGATGTATGAAATTGATAAATGGGTCTTTTTCTAAAAGTGTCTGTCCCAAGTTGGTTTGTCCCAAGTTGGTTCCAAGTTGGTTTGTCATGGTCGCTATAATGAAGCGTTTGGAGCCTTCTTGGACAGGGTTGATAACATGAACGTATTAAACGTTACAAAGCGCAATCTAGTGTCTGAGGGCATAGAAAGAGCGAGGCAAAGGCTAATCAGTGGAGCTCCTCCTTTGAGAAATGGTGATGGTGCGACACTTGATGATTGGAATAATGTATTTAATCAGGTGGGGCAATGATATCGGATCTTTTTCCTTTTAATGACGGCTTAAAAAATAATGACTTGGATAAGATAGATGACCTTGTCTGTAGCAATGGTTTTTTAGGTGGGTTGGGAGTTTGTGCAAAAGAAAAGCACTTAACTTTAGACTTCCCCCATTTGCATGATGTTTCGAAATCATATGAGATGATGACATCACAGGAAATATGGGACTTACCTGAACCATTGCCTTACCAGTATTTTCCGGGAATATTGGAAGATGAAGCAGGTAGGCTCCAATATGAAACCGGACTAAATAATACCGAAAGAGAAAATATAGCGAAGGTATACAGAGCAGGGGTGGATCGGCTCGGACTATATCTGTTTGACAAAATTGATGGTGCTTACACTCGCCATAATATTGAAGTTTTTTTATCTGATGTCACCTGCGAACACTCCCATGAAAAGGGACTAGACTGGATTATTAAAAATGGCATTCGAAATGAGATAGAGGGTTATTTTGAGTATATCGTAAAAGGCATTTGCTATGGAGGCTTATATAAGTCGCCCATTTTTTCCAGAGTGTATGAAGCCTTTCTGACTGGTGGCATTCCTTGTGGTTGGGTTGGCCCGACTCCGGAAGATGGTGGAGAGCCCGTAAATAGTATTCAACTCCTGCACTTTGGACAGACGACATAGACAAAATAACAGGGACACACACTCTAAGAATACAACCAAAGATCCGAGTCCCCACAACGTGGTGAACACGATACTAAGTCGCCATTGTTCGAAAATATCACCTTAGTTCTCAGTCTGGGTAGCGCTCGTTACGATTTACCTAGATTTCAAGCAACAAAACATCAGGCTTAGGCCTGATTGACAGAAAATAGCAGAATAAAGAGGGATCAACTGTCAGGAACTAACAGGGACACACACTTTAAGAAAGCATGGAACGATGGGTACTGGTAGTACTGCTGATGCCGCAAGGTGGGAATTCGAAACAGGTGAACTATTCAAAGGCACTGACCATCTCAATAATAAAACCCCTCAGCTAATCAATGCGCTAAGCTCATGGCTTAAGAAAAACCCGAAAGCATCTAAAAGCGATTTGCATGCGGCTAAGGAAATGTTGAGGGATCTCCAGACAGCTCAGCAAGGAAAGTTAAATAATGAATAGTGAAGAGAAACTGTATACGTACTTAGTTTGTCAATTTCCGGAGTTTAGCCATCAATGGGATTCGGATGAGAATTACAACAAATTTGATGATGGTACATTTACCTTGTGTGGCTTATGCGCTGAATTTTCCCAATACTATGTTGATAGTTTCGATTCGATAAACCGACACATGTTAGTCGACTTTTTTGATAAAATAGAAACTATATTAGATTCCTCCGATTCAGAAGTTGCATATTTAGATTTGGCTAATCCATTAAAAAGCTGTTTTTTAGAGAACATAGCTCGCACAGCTGCCGGTGAGAAAAGTAAACCCTTGATGGGTAATCATACAAGAAGGTTTTTTGATGAGTGGCATATATCGTCATAAGTAAAACTAACAGACACAGCCAACAAACCACTTACTTACAGGGACAGTCACCATTAGGGAAAGACGACCACTAACCTGTCGATGAAACTAACAGGGACACTCACTCTAAGAAAGCAACCAAAGACCCGTGTCCCCGCAACGTGGTGAACACGATACTCAGTCGCCAGTGTTCGAAAATCTAACCTTAGTTCTCAGTCTGGGTGGCACTCGTTACGATTTATCCAGATTTCAAGTAACAAAAACATCAGGCTCAGGCCTGATTCAAAGAAAGTGTCAGGGAAAGAGGGATCAACTGTCA
>NZ_LASY01000193.1:0-217 GCF_000973155.1 Grimontia sp. AD028
GAAGCCATTCAAATTGACCTCAACAATCCGACGTTCAGCATGGATGTGGGCATTGCGAGACTCTTTGCTACAGAAAACGGCGGCGAAGTCGGTAAATACCTGATCTACGACGGTGATGTATTGGTTGATGAAGTCACCTTCTCATTTGAAGAGGGACACACTGGCATCATCAACATCAGCTCAGATGTTCCTTTTGATCGTGTCGTTCTTGAGTCTG
>NZ_LASY01000194.1:0-280 GCF_000973155.1 Grimontia sp. AD028
TCACTGATGTGGCCGGTAACGTTTCACAGAGCAGCAGTACAAGCAGCTTTTCTCTTGACACCACCGCTGCCGGTGAAGGCACCGGGGCTGGCGGCACGGATGAAGCGCCAGTTCTGACCATTGCTGAAGCCACCGATGGCGTCAGTGAAGCCGAAGCCAGTGACGGCGTACAGGTCAGCGTGGCGGTACCGACCGGTACCCTGGTCGGTGACACCGTGACCCTCACCGTCACCCAGCCTGACGGCACCACTGAAACCGTCGACACCCTGATCCCTTCAGA
>NZ_LASY01000195.1:0-1411 GCF_000973155.1 Grimontia sp. AD028
TCACTGATGTGGCCGGTAACATTTCGCAATCCAGTACCGCTGCCGGCTTTACCCTGGACACCACCGCGGCCGGTGAAGGCACCGGGGCGGGCGGCACGGATGAAGCGCCAGTTTTGACCATTGCTGAAGCCACTGATGGCGTCAGTGAAGCCGAAGCCAGTGATGGCGTACAGGTCAGTGTAGCCGTACCGACCGGCACCGTGGCCGGTGACACCATTACCCTCACCGTCACTCAGCCTGACGGCACCACTGAAACCGTCGACACCCTGGTCCCTTCAGACTGGAACGGCACCGATCCGATCGTGATGACGGTGTCCACTGACATCCTGTCTGATACCGACGGCTTTGTGGACGGGGATTACTCTGTTACGGCGACCGTCACCGATGTGGCCGGTAACGTCTCAGAGGCCAGTACTCCTAGCGACTTTACCCTGGACACCACTGCTGCCGGTGAAGGCACAGGTGCAGGTGGCACGGATGAAGCGCCAGTTCTGACCATTGCTGAGGCCACTGATGGCGTCAGTGAAACCGAAGCCAGTGATGGCGTGCAGGTCAGTGTGGCGGTACCGACCGGCACAGTCTCCGGTGACACCATTACCCTCACCGTCACCCAGCCTGACGGCACCACTGAAACCGTCGAGACTCTGATCTCTTCAGACTGGAACGGCACCGATCCGATCGTGATGACGGTGCCGACCGACATCCTGTCTGATACCGACGGCTTTGTGGACGGGGACTACTCTGTCACGGCGACCGTCACTGACGTGGCCGGTAACGTCTCAAAGGCCAGTACCCCTAGCGACTTTACCCTGGATACCACTGCTGCCGGTGAAGGCACAGGTGCAGGTGGCACGGATGAAGCACCAGTTCTGATCATTGCTGAGGCCACAGATGGCGTCAGTGAAGCCGAAGCCAATGATGGCGTGCAGGTCAGTGTGGCGGTACCGACCGGCACAGTCTCCGGTGACACCATTACCCTCACCGTCACTCAGCCTGACGGCTCCACTGAAACCGTCGACACCCTGATCCCTTCAGACTGGAACGGCACCGATCCGCTAGTGATGACGGTGCCAACCGACATCCTGTCTGATACCGACGGCTTTGTAGACGGGGATTACTCTGTCACGGCGACCGTCACTGACGTGGCCGGTAACGTATCGCAGAGCAGTAATACAAGCAGCTTTAACCTGGATACTACCGCTGCCGGTGAAGGCACGGGTGCAGGCGGCACGGATGAAGCACCAGTGCTGACCATTGCTGAAGCCACCGATGGCGTCAGTGAAGCCGAAGCCAGTGATGGCGTGCAGGTCAGTGTGGCGGTACCGACCGGCACAGTCTCCGGCGATACCATCACCCTCACCGTCACCCAGCCTGACGGCACCACTGAAACCGTCAACACCCTGATCCCTTC
>NZ_LASY01000196.1:0-272 GCF_000973155.1 Grimontia sp. AD028
TCTGTCACGGCGACCGTCACTGACGTGGCCGGTAACGTCTCAGAGGCCAGTACCCCTAGCGGCTTTACCCTGGATACCACTGCTGCCGGTGAAGGCACCGGTGAGGGCGGCACGGATGAAGCGCCAGTTCTGACCATTGCTGAAGCCACCGATGGCGTCAGTGAAGCCGAAGCCAGTGATGGCGTGCAGGTCAGCGTGGCCGTACCGACCGGCACAGTCTCCGGTGACACCGTGACCCTCACCGTCACCCAACCTGACGGCACTTCGGAAAC
>NZ_LASY01000197.1:0-266 GCF_000973155.1 Grimontia sp. AD028
ACGGCGACTGCCTCCGATACAGCAGGTAACAGCAGTGCGTCAAGCGTGTCGACCGGCTTTACTCTGGACACCATAGCACCGGGTGAAGGCACCGGTGAGGGCGGCACGGATGAAGCGCCAGTCCTCACCATTGCTGAAGCCACTGATGGCGTCAGTGAAGCCGAAGCCAGTGACGGCGTGCAGGTCAGCGTGGCCGTACCGACCGGCACAGCTTCCGGAGACACCATTACCTTGGTTGTCACCCAGCCTGACGGCACTTCGGAAAC
>NZ_LASY01000198.1:0-321 GCF_000973155.1 Grimontia sp. AD028
TCTCTCCCTTCGCACCAAACATCACTTAAGCCTTCAACAAGAAGGGTTAGGTAAAACAATTTGCGGAAGTGGCGAAATTGGTAGACGCACCAGATTTAGGTTCTGGCGCCGCAAGGTGTGAGAGTTCAAGTCTCTCCTTCCGCACCATGATTTAAAGCAGGCTTTTTAGCCTGCTTTTTTTCTATCTGCAGTTTGCAACCCACTCTATCACTTCAATTTCTCGCGCTCTCAGTGCGTAATACCAATTGTAGTAAATATCTGCTCATCCTAGCTTGTTAAAATGCTCGATAACGGCGTTGATAAATTTGATTGTAGAATAAC
>NZ_LASY01000199.1:0-377 GCF_000973155.1 Grimontia sp. AD028
TCATCCGCCGATTCATTCAGGCTGTCATCAAGCGTGTCCACGGTGAAATCGATGGAAGTGGTGTTCGCAGCGATCACCACATCGCGGGTCACCGGCGTGATATCGCCATCTTCCGTGGTCTTATGGCCCACGATGATGGTCACGGTGAAATCAGCGGTTGGCGCATCCGACAGGGTGAGGGTGTAGCTGGCCGCTTCGCCTTCATTCACTGACGCATCGCCTGTTAAGGTCAGGGTTGGCGCATCCGTGGTGGTGCCATCATTGATGGTAGTTTCTACCGCGGTCGGTGCCGTTGGTTGTGCTTCAAAGTCACCGCCGGAGGTCGCATTCACCGAGACGGTAAACACATCGTCATCCGCCGATTCATTCAGGCTGTC
>NZ_LASY01000002.1:0-18607 GCF_000973155.1 Grimontia sp. AD028
TGTATAAGAGACAGTTACTTCGCTAACCACGCGTTGAAACGCTGAGCCAGCTCATCACCGTTATCTGCCCAGAACTCATCGTCTTTCGGAATCGCGGTTTTGAAGTTTGGTCCATAGGTCGGCATGTGTGGTTTCATGTCGATGCCTGTATCAGCATGCGTCGTTACCATCGCTGCTGAAGAATTACGCGCAGGACCATAAGAGATGTATTTCGCCTGATCGGCAAGACGTTGTGAGTCCGTTGCGAAGCGTAGGTAGTCTTTCACCTTGTCCAGCTTGCCTTTTGGTACAACCCAACCATCCAGTTCGAACACCTGACCGTCCCAGATAATCTCGAACGGTTGCTTCTCATTCACCGCAGCGTTGAAGATGCGACCGTTGTAGGCAGAAGCGAATGCCACTTCTTTGTCTGCCAAAAGTTGTGGCGGCTGTGCACCCTCTTCCCACCAAATCACATTGTCTTTGATGGTATCAAGCTTCTTAAATGCACGCTGTACGCCTTCTTCGGTGCTCAGCACGTCATACACGTCTTCCGCTGCTACGCCATCTGCAATCAAAGCCCACTCAAGGTTGTTGATGGGTTTTTTCTGCAGCGAACGTTTACCCGGGAAGTTTTTCAGGTCGAACACATCGTCGATTTTGGTAGGCGCTTTATCAAACATCTCTTTGTTGTAAGCCACGATGTTTGAATAAACGATAGACGGAACAAAACACTCACTCAGTGAGCCTGCCAGGAAGTCTTTGGTTGCTGGCGTGCCATCTGGCGCTGCCGCCAATAAGGTATCGTGGTCCAGCGGTTCAGCCAAACCTTCATCACACGCAACAATGGCATCAGAAGGCAGGATGTCTACCAGGTCCCAAGTCACGTTGCCAGATTCAACCTGTGCGCGCAGACCTGAAAGGCCGTTCTGGGATTTATCGATAT
The DNA here is from genome assembly GCF_000973155.1 of Grimontia sp. AD028. Taxonomy (NCBI): domain Bacteria; kingdom Pseudomonadati; phylum Pseudomonadota; class Gammaproteobacteria; order Vibrionales; family Vibrionaceae; genus Grimontia; species Grimontia sp. AD028. The sequence goes on from NZ_LASY01000002.1 coordinate 926, forward strand.
TGATGACCTTAGTACCGGTTTTTTCAGTCCAAGGTTCGTGGTAAGCCTTAGTTTGGCTGGCGGTGTAGGCACCACCCCAAGAAACAACATTCAAGGTTTCATCGGCTACAGCGTGAGTCGCCATGCTTGCAACGCCTGCCAGAATGGCAACGTTTAACGCGAGTTTTTTCATTTTCCCTTCTCCTCAAGTCTTTCGCTTGTTTACGTCTGAGCATGAGCAGGAATCAAAATCTGCGCGTCACCACGACAGAAAAACTGCGTTCCTTACTAACCCAAATCAGTTATCGAGCCCTGCACAAAGCACTTGTGCTAGATGTTTCCTTACGAGGCGTCCAACGCCCTGCAATCTTCTTCCGACCAACCAATGCGAATGGTATCGCCACGCTGAAGGTTCGGATGTCCTTCCGCATTGGGGGTTTTAATAATGAATTCATCGCTCTCACAGACTGAGACGCGGGTACGCAGGTGATCGCCGAGGTAAATCACTTCCTCTACCTTGGCGTCAAAAATATTGGAAAGCACGCCCTGTTCTGGATTAATAACAATGCGTTCTGGGCGGAGGGAAAGGGTGGATTGTTCGCCAGTACTGCCGACAGCCACTGGCTTGGCAGTGATGATGTCGCCATTCGGAATTTTGACCTGACAAGCCTGTTCATTCATTGAAATGACATCGCCGCGCAGACGGTTGTTCTCACCAATAAACTGCGCAACAAAAGCGTTAACCGGGCGTTCATAAAGCTCTTCTGGCGTCGCTAACTGTTGCACCACACCGTCGTTAAACACGGCAATGCGGTCTGACATCGTCAGCGCTTCTGACTGATCGTGAGTCACGTAAATCATGGTCACGCCGAGATCTTCCTGAATGTGTTTGATCTCGTACTGCATTTCTTCACGGAGGTTTTTGTCCAGTGCGCCCAGTGGTTCATCCATCAACACCAGTTCTGGTTCAAACACCAATGCGCGGGCTACCGCGACGCGTTGCTGCTGACCACCGGAAAGATGCGCCGGACGGCGATGACCAAAATCAGATAAACGCACCATATCCAATGCGCGCTTTACCTTTTTTTCGATTTCAGATTTGGACAGGTTTCTGACTTGCAAAGGAAATGCGAGGTTCTCTTCCACTGTCATGTGGGGGAAAAGTGCATAGTTTTGGAACACCAGTCCTATACCACGTTTGTGTGGCGGCAGCTTTTTGATTGGGTTCCCATTCAGATAGATTTCACCATGAGTAGGCTGCTCGAAGCCCGCCATCATCATCAAAACCGTTGATTTACCTGAACCTGAAGGCCCGAGCAAGGTGATGAATTCACCCTGCTCGATATCCATCTCAAATCCTTTGACCACCAAGGTTCTTCCATCGTAGCTTTTTTGCACATTATCAAAGCGCACAAAAGGCATACCGGAATTCCCATCACTCCCACTCTGCTGCATAAATTACGCATTCCTTTACATCACTAATCATTTAGAGCCTATAACAGGGTTTTAACATTGATCAAAAAGCGACCGCCCGAGTGAGAGACTGATCATGAGCGCGTCTTGATTCTGTGAAACATTGCACTTACTTCATGCTCATAGAAATGATGCAAAAGTCACGAATATCACTATCTTTCAGACATCGTTTTCAACACTTTTGATAAATTGGAAACCACTATTAAAAGACGTCCTATCGTCACAAATGGAGTCGCTCTCTATGCAATCCCGCTACTTACCTTTTGCCCTTCTGGCGCTTTCCCCCTTTGCTTCTGCTGATGAGTGTGGTGATGTCACCATTGCTGATATGAACTGGAATTCCGCGACCCTGATGGCGCATGTGGATCAGTTCATTTTGGAAAATGGATATGGCTGTAACGCCGAACTGGTTCCTGGCGATACCATGCCAACCGGCGTATCGATGACGGAAAAAGGCGAACCTGATATTGCGCCGGAGTTTTGGAGTAACTCCCACAAAGAAATGCTACAAAAAGGCGTTGATGCGAAGAAGCTGCGCTTTGCTGGCCCTGCGTTTGCAGAAGGCGGTGAAGAAGGCTTCTGGGTACCAAAATACATGGTCGACAAAAACCCAGAGCTGGCAACGATTGAGGGCATCAAGGCCAACGCCAAGCTCTTCCCTCATCCTGAAGATGACTCCAAGTCAGGCTTTATGACCTGCCCTGCTGGTTGGACATGCCAGATCACTGCAGGTCACCTGTTTGATGCCCTTGGCCTTGAAGAAGCCGGCTTTGAAATGATTGACCCAGGTTCAGGCGCTGCGCTTGCAGGTTCAATTGCCCGAGCTAACGATCGCGAAAATGCATGGTTTGGTTACTACTGGTCACCAACACCTGTTCTGGGTCGCTATGACATGGTGAAAGTCGATTTCGGTGTGCCGGCAGATTCCGCGCACTACGAAAGCTGCATTACTCAAGCTGACTGTACCGATCCGAAAGTGACGGCTTACCCACCTTCTGCCGTGAACACCATCACCACAGAAAGCTTTGCGACAGAATCGCCAGCCGCATACAACTACATCAGCAACCGCGCATACTCGAATGCAGATATGAGCGCCATGATGGCGTGGATGGAAGAGAATCAGGCAGACGGTGAAATCGCTGCGTTTGAATTCCTCGAATCCTACCCGCAGGTTTGGACCCAATGGGTACCGGCAGACGTGGCTGAGAAAGTCAAAGCCGCGATGTAACCGCCCATTCAATTTCTCAAAGGGAGGCATTCGCCTCCCTTTTCTATTCTTCTGATTTTATTTTTAAGAACTTCACTCTGTCCCAACTTATAAACACGGCAGCCCGTCAGGTTGCATAATACTTTCCGCATTCGTCGCTGTTTAAAGTGAGTCTGCATGAAGCGGTACGTTGTTCACCCCAAGGTTTCCGGCATCTCAAACATGCCAATGCACGCGCTTCTTCCTCTCCTTTCGCCAGTTTTGGCGACGCTACCTTTTTTCGCTGAAACAACGCCAAACCGCAACATGTCGCCGGGGAGATCCACGCATGAGTAAATGGTTTATTGGAATGGTGGTTATCGCGGTTCTAGCCTTTGGCACCGTGATTGGCTTTAACCTCTTTGTGAATAAAAAGATTGAAACCACACTGGCTAACCTACCCGAACCGGTTTATCCGGTCACAGTTGAAAAGCTCACGCCAACGGTTTGGCCACAAGGGATCAAAGCCATCGGCTTTATCGAGCCCAACCAAGGCGTCTCTGTCTCCAATGAAGTCGCGGGCATTGTCACCGCCATCAACTTCGAAAATGGTGCCAACGTGGAAAGTGGCACTGTGCTGGTGAGCCTTGATTCATCGGTTCAGAAAGCACAGCTCAAAGCGCAGCAAGTGCAACTGCCTTCCGTTCGGGATGACTACAACCGACTGCGCAAACTCTATCAGGAACGTTCTGTCTCGGAACAAAGCGTCGAGGCGGCACAGTCCAAGTACGAAGCCATGCAGGCAAATATTGAAAGCCTGCAAGCCACCATCAATCAGCGGGAAATCAAAGCGCCATTCAGCGGTGTACTCGGCATTCGCAATATCAATCTGGGTCAATATGTTTCTGCGGGAACAGACATTGTCCGGCTCGACGATCTCTCCGTCATGCGGGTTCGTTTCAATGTGCCTCAGGCTCAGATCGGCAACCTTTCTGTCGGTCAGGCAATATCATTAACCGTCGAAGCGTTTCCAGATCGTGAATACAAAGGGAAGATCAACGCCATTCAACCTGTAGTGAGCGACCAAACTGGTCTGGTAATGGTGCAGGCAGAGCTACCTAACGATGATAAAACCCTGCGCGGTGGCATGTTCGCCGCTGTGAATGTCGCGCTGTCTGATTTGGGCAATCAGGTAGTTGTGCCGCAAACCTCGATTGTCTTCGCCCTCTACGGAAATTCTGTGTTTGTAGCAGAGAAGAAAGACGATGAAACCCGCGTTCGGCAGGTCACGGTTGAAGTGCTGCAACGGGATGGCAACTTCGCCTTGGTCAAAGGGGATTTGAAGTTTGATGAGCAAGTGGTCACGACAGGTATTTTGAACCTTGGCAACAATACCAAGGTGAATATCGTCGACAACCCGATTTCGACGCCAGACAGCATGCCGCAACTGTGAGGAACAGATTATGAGCTTCACAGACATATTCATCTATCGCCCCGTCATGGCAGCATCATTAAGTGTTCTGCTGCTCTTATTTGGCCTCAACGCCATGAAAGATTTGCAGGTTCGGCAATACCCGGACATGACCAATACGGTGATCACCGTTACCACGCCCTATCCCGGCGCCGATGCTGAACTGGTGGAAGGTTTTATCACCCAGCCGCTTGAACAAGCCTTATCGCAGGTAGATAACCTCGACTTTATGACCTCTGCGAGCCAACTCGGATCATCGAGCATTACCCTGAACATGATGCTGAACACCAATCCGGAAGCGGCGCTGGCAAACGTGCTTTCGCAGATAAATTCCGTTACCAACCAGTTACCCAAAGAGGCCTATAACCCTTCTGTTACCTCTTCGACAGGCTCCACGACCTCCATCATGTATATCTCGTTTTTCAGTGGAGACCTGAATTCCAGCCAGATCGCCGATTATCTCGAACGGGTGGTCAATCCACAGCTTTCCACCGTCAATGGCGTTTCCAACATATCCATGATGGGGGGTTCGCCGTTTGCCCTGCGCATCTGGCCTGATCCGGAGAAGCTGGGGCAGTACGATCTCTCGACCTCTGAGCTAGTTGGAATACTGCAACAGAACAACTACCAGTCCGCGGTTGGTCAATTCAAAAGCTACTTCACCGTGCTCAACAGCACCATTGATAGCCAAGTCGACACGGTTGAAGGCCTGAAGAATCTGGTGATCAAAAGCTACAAGGGTCAGGTGGTACAGCTTCGCGATGTGGCGGAAGTGAACCTCAGTAAAAGCAGTGACAGCTCGCGCGCACTGGCTAATGGACGGGAAGCAGTGATCATCGGCATCAATGCCACACCCACCGCGAATCCCTTGGATGTGGCGGCAGGCATTCGCGTGCTGTTCGAATCCATTCAGAAAAACCTGCCTTCCACCATTGAAGCCAGTGTGCTTTACGATTCCACTTTGGCGATCACTGACTCCATCAATGAAGTGGTCAAAACCATCGCTGAAGCCGCCGTCATTGTTATCGTGGTGATACTCCTGTTTCTTGGTTCTTTCCGTGCTGTAGTGATCCCTATTGTCACCATTCCGCTGTCACTGATTGGCGTTATGGTCGTGATGCAAGCCTTTGGCTTCACCTTAAACCTGATGACGCTGCTCGCCATGGTATTGGCGATTGGATTGGTGGTAGATGACGCTATCGTGGTGGTGGAAAACGTCGACCGTCATATCAAGATGGGCACCAAGCCTTTTAAAGCCGCCATTGAAGCCACGCGGGAAATTGCGGTTCCGGTTATCTCGATGACGATCACTCTGGCAGCGGTTTATGCGCCAATCGCCCTGATGGGGGGCGTGACAGGCTCGCTGTTTAAAGAATTCGCGTTAACGCTGGCAGGCTCGGTGTTTATCTCAGGGTTTGTGGCACTCACTCTGTCGCCCATGATGTGCTCCAAAATGCTCAAACCGCACACTCATCCAAGTAAGTTTGAAGAAACCGTTGAACGGGTACTCGGTGGCCTCACCAAGCGATATCATCACGCACTTCTGGCTGTGCTTGACCACAAACGCGTTGTCGTCATCTTTGCCATTGTAGTGTTTGCTTCACTGCCAGTGATATTCAAATTCATTCCATCACAGCTCGCGCCGGATGAAGATCAGGGTGTGGTGGTGGTCATTGGCAGCACGCCTTCCACCTCCAACAATGACTACATTCAGGCCAACATGGAGCTGATTTCCAACATCATCGCCAAACAGCCACAAGCCGAAGCTTCTCTGGCGATGATTGGAGTGCCAACGAGTAGCCAGGGCATCGCGATTGGCCCATTGATTCCCTGGACAGAGCGGACGCTCAGCCAGAAGGAAGTCTCAGCCAATATCAACGCAGAGGCGAAGAAACTCCCCGGCATCAACGCCACGGCTTACCAAATGCCCTCGTTACCTGGCGCATCTGGCGGTTTACCAATCCAGTTTGTTATCACCAGCCCCGCAGATTTCGAAACGCTTTATGCAGTCGGCAACAAGATTCTGGAGAAAGCCAAAGCCAGCCCGTTGTTTGTGTATACCGACGTGAACCTGAAATACGATTCCGGCTTAGTGCAACTCAAGATAGACCGCGAAGCGGCAGGCGCATATGGCGTGACCATGCAAGCGATTGGCGCAACACTCGGCACCATGATGAGCGGCGGCTACATCAACCGCGTCAACATCGATGGCCGCTCGTATGAAGTGATTCCGGAAGTGGAGCGGGTTTACCGCGCCAACCCTCATTTGATTTCGCAGTTCTATGTGAATGCGCAAAATGGCGAAGCCATCCCACTATCGAGTTTGGTGAGCTTTACTGTGAACGGACAAGCAAGGTCATTGCCCCACTACAATCAGATGAACTCCATTTCCGTTGAAGCTGTGCCTGCTCCGAATGTTGCTATGGGCGATGCGATTGCCTTCTTCGAACAGTTGGCCACCACCGACTTACCGCAAGGTTACACCTACTCCTTTATGGGAGAAGCTCGCCAGTTCGTGGAAGAAGGCAGCTCGTTGTACCTGACCTTTGCCCTCGCCTTGGCGATTATCTTCCTTGTGCTTGCGAGCCAGTTTGAAAGTGTCCGTGACCCATTAGTCATTATGTTTACCGTGCCGCTTGCCATTAGCGGTGCGTTAATCGCCCTTGGGTGGACGCATATCTCTGGCGCAACCTCGATGAACATTTACTCTCAGGTCGGATTGATTACTTTAGTGGGGCTGATCACCAAGCACGGCATCTTGATGTGTGAAGTCGCCAAAGAGGAACAAGTGATGAAAGGCGTTTCCAAGCAAGACGCGATTGTGGAAGCCGCCACCGTTCGCCTCCGCCCAATTCTGATGACCACCTCTGCGATGATTGCAGGTCTGATTCCTTTGTTGTTCGCAACTGGCGCAGGTGCCGCATCCCGCTACAACATAGGCTTAGTGATTGTGGCAGGGCTGGCGGTAGGTACTCTGTTTACCCTGTTCGTGCTTCCTGTGGTTTATACCTACATTTCAGGCGGCCACAGATACCATGAAGGAGAGCTTGATGAAGATGTGGATGAGGTGAACGAGGAGCATGCTTATCCGAGTCAGTAGTCACTCAATGAGATAGCGCAAAGCAGGGATTGAAGGTGGTGTTTTGCGCTTTGAATACTTATGGTCGTCATTGAATTCACTTACACTAGCTTAGTCGGTCCACTTCCGCTGGATAAATGAACAGGAATGAGGCGACGTGCAAGCAGGCATGACACTGATAATTCGAACTTTTTCTAAAAGTGCCTGTCCTTCCAACATTACCTTTCCCCCCTATTGAAGGCGGAAGTTAGATGGGGAGTTGGTTTTTGGTTCTGGAGTAATATTGGACACTTTCGAGTTAGGAATCGTGTTCTCAACGAGCCACTTCGGGTAAGCTGACTTTAGGCTAAACAAAGTAGATGGCTTTGTTGTTCGAAAACAATGGCTGCTGACGCAGCCAAAGAATCCTATTGACTATTGATCAGAGTAAGGCTCATATGTGTTGAGCAACTGTTCTTATAAAGTCTAACTTACAGATAACATGACATATATCAGTGGACGTTCATTTGTGCCCGATACTTTGGCTACGTAACAGTCCACTTCACGCTCCATGAGCTTTCTAACTGTCTGACAAAATAATTTGTTCACGTAACCAATTTTTGTTTGATTGACGAACATGGCGATTGCATTGCAGTCAAATTCATTTTCGTTCTCACAACGCAAACTTACATTAGAGCCGGGCTGAATCGCACTCGATTGCTCAAAGTCTAAATAGTAACGTGTACCTGCAACTTCCATTAGGTATTCAAATGGAATATCAGCTTCTTCTAAGCTTGGAATTAAATCGAAACCATCGCTAGGTAACTGAACACCCGTATGTGCTATCAGATCAAAATCATTACCATCAAATTCCTCTGGTAAATGATGATTTACTAAGTACTTCTTAAAATCGCGACGAGAGCGAGGTGGTAACCTTTTCATAAAGGTTGTCATGACATCGTTAGTAAATGGCCCTTTGTCTAAAGGAAAAGCAGGGTATCCTAAGAAGCCTTGATCTATAGCATCTGAGTAGTCTTGCGTTTCCGCTAAGTACGAAAACTCAAAACCACTTTCTAGTTTTTTCAAGGCACCAACAAGGTATCGCTGATTACGATCTCGGTTTGACTGCCATGTCAAAAACAAAGTGTTTACATGTATTGAGTTTTCAATCATCATTTTCTTACTTCTTCTTTGAGTAGCTCTAATCTCATCAAGATATTTCTTTTGATCCATTCAAACCTTTCTTGAGAAAACGGAACGTCAATATCAATTTTTGTTAGACCTTCTATTTCTGCAAGCATAGCTTCTAAATCCACCGCATCAAGCTTTTGTAGCATATAATCTTGTATATCCTTACCTGAAGAGGAAATTCCTTCGACCAATTCAAAATGCTTGATTCTTTGCTTAGTATTTTCTCTATTAACCCTCAAGTGGTGACAGCCACGATTAACATAAGCCCTTAAACGATTGTCGTCCCAGTCTTTAACTTTATCTAAGAAACGTTCATGTCCTAACGATGTTCCGTTGTCAAAAAGTGGGCTCAACCGTGATTTGTCGTCACTTTGAAAAACCACACCCCAATTCTCTTGATGTCTATCGGTGTTGCCAATCAAAGAATCAAATAGAGCCATATCTGCTAACCATTTCACTCTTTCGGTTACCAGTCCAGCTTGAATTGCGAGACTACGAATAAAAATATTCATATCAGCAAAATTATGCTGCTTGCCTGTTTTGTCATCAAAATCAGGAATAATTCTTTTAAAGTATGAACCAGCATGAACGAATCGCTCACTATCTACATCGTAAAACCATTCGATAAGTGAACCACATACAATTCCGTCTTCAGTGTTTTTAATCGCTGGAAAGACTTTTGGCACATCAACACCTAAATACTTAGACACTATGTATGCTACTAATTCAGTCCAATACTGGTCTTGATAACGATCTATGGATTCCTTAAACAAGTATGGCCAGCTAGGCTTAAGAACCTCGACTTGCTTTTCAGGAGACCATAACATCTCCTTATCTCGAGCACCGACTGGAAATATGGCATGGTGCTCATCTCCAATCCAACCTGTAACGTCGACTACCTCTACCACCTCTTAAGCCTCTCTATTATTTTTAAATCTATCAAAGGCTAATGCGCAAGCCTAAAGTACCACATGTGTATACATACAGGTAATGATATTTTCTGAAGAGTTTGATTGCGTTGACTGACAACAGATCAGCTAGCAATTTGTCCGTTTAGTAAAATCTCGGACGCTTAATTGATCCGCGCACTCTCGCGCAAAATTAACATATAGCTTCGTAAAATCAGTGGATTAAGTTTAGTGGCTGCGACCTGAAGAGTGAAGTTGGGTATCCAAAGCTAAAATATCCAGATTTCCGCTATCCACATGACATTGTGTTTTTATACAGATCCGTGTGTATAGTGGAAATTTGGTCTGTGAGAGATGACTGGAGTAATCCAATGTTCTTAGCCGACTCACTTTGAGGCAAAGCCTTGTCAGAACCAAACCCCCCCTCACCTTCCCCTTAAAAAGGGGAAGGAACCAAGAGCAAACTAAGCCTTACTAAACGTTCTCGCACTCCACGTCGCTTCTACTGGTTGCTTACCGCAACATAGCGCCATGATGATGCCGAAGCATGCGCCTTGGGTGATCATCGCCGTGCCACCGTAACTGATAAACGGCAGCGGGCTTCCCATTACGGGTAGCAGGCCACTCACCATGCCCAAGTTGATAAAGGCATAGAGGAAGAAGCTCATCGCCAATGCGCCGCTGACAAGGCGGGAAAACGGTGAGGCGGTGTTGACTGCCAACCATAAAGCGCGGCCTGAGATAAACAGATACAGCGCAATCATGACGGCACTTCCCAAAAAGCCCCACTCTTCTGCAAAGGTGGAGAAGATAAAGTCGGTGTGGCTTTCAGGGATGAACCCCAACTGCCCTTGTGTCGCGTGCATAAAGCCTTTACCGCGCACTCCGCCAGAGCCAATAGCAATCAGGGATTGGATGATCTGATAACCCGCGCCAAGTGGGTCAGATTCTGGGTTCAAAAACTGGGTGACGCGAAGCTTCTGGTAGTCCGCCATAAAGAAGAACCACATCACTGGTACTGTCGCCGCAACTGCTGCTAACACTGAGCCAATGATCTTCCAGCTCATACCTGCTAGATAGAGTACGAACAGTGCGTACATCACGGTAAAAATCGCACCGTCCAAGTCTGGCTGAATCACAATCAGCCCTGCGGGTAATGCGGTGACTAACGCGCAAAGCCCAATCTTTTGCAGACCCGGTCTGCCGGGGTCTCGCACTATCAACCAGGCGATAATCATAGGTACCGCCACTTTCACAATTTCAGAAGGCTGAAAGCGGATAGGGCCGAGTGCCAGCCAGCGTTTGGCGCCGTTCACCGTGTCTCCCGCCACAATCACACCAAGCAAAAGCACAATCGCCAAACCAAAAAGGTGTGGCGTGAGTGCCCGGTAGGTTTTGGCAGGGATAAGCGAGAAAAACAGCAAAGCGAAAAGCGCGATCATGGCGCGGGCGACGTGCCTTTCAAGGGTAGGAACACTGTAGCCGCTCGCGCTCCATACGCTCATTGAGCCAAGAGTGATCAGCGAGACAATCGCGATCAGCAACGGAATATCCAGTCGTGGGCGCAGTATATTCATGGGTTAAAACGCCTTCGTAAAGATCAGAAAAGCCACGTCGGTTTTGCAAGCGACGTGGCGACGAGATAGGTCAGGGTTAGGCTTGTGCTGAAGGTGGTTTATTGCCTCTCAGCAATTTGCGGACTCGCCAGGTAATCGCAGTCAGAATCGCGGCACAAAGCGTGATAACAGGTGCAGCCATCAATCCCATAGTTACCGCTCGTCCAAGCGCGTCTGGCAGTGAAGGCAGCAGGAACCCGATGCCCGCTAGCAGGAAGACCCAAAGGGTCGCACTCAGCCACGCGAAGTAATGGAAACGTGGTGCTTCTTTCACGCGGATGCCCATCATCATCGGCACAATCGAACGAACACCCGGAATAAAGCGCGCAGCAAAAAGCGCCACCAAACCATGCTGACGCAGTAAAGCATCCACGGTTTTCATGTTCTTTTCCGGCACTTTCTTCAGCCAGGATTGCACCATTGGCAACTTGTTCAGCCAGCGACCTTGCATAAAGGCCATCCAACTTCCCATTGAAGCCGCCACAATCAGCAGTGGGAATGCGATAGCTGGCGTTAACACACCGACGGCCGCCAAAGTACCGACCAGTACAACCACGCTGTCGCAAGGTAAGGGAGCCGCTGGTAAAAAGCCGCTTTCAAGGCAAATCAACACAGCCACGATGATGTAGATTAGGGTCGCGCTGCCGGGAGCCAGCAGCGCATCGAAATCCTGGTACCACAAGGCCACCAGCACTTCCTGAATTGCTTCAAACATATTCTCTCCAAGAATCAAAATTAACAGGGTTAGGTGATGCTGGAGAAACCTTCCCTTGAGTGGATAAAGCGGAACTGGAGGTGGCAAGGTGCGAAGAAGCCTGTGATGTTCTGTCGGCTCTGGCGAGTACAGAAGTAGCCTGACGACAAAAGGCCCAAGAGAAGCAGAGAAATGCCTGAAGCCGGAAACGCTGAAAGTGATGAAGGTTCGTCATCGATAAACTCGACGTCATCGGGAAGAATGCGTGATGCCATGGTGCGAAGCAGCGAATACTCTTCTTTCGCCAGCGGCACACCTTCCCTATCCTGCAAAGCTGCGTGATGCCCCTGCGCCAAATCGACCCCAATAACCCCCACAGCGCCACTTAACAGCAGCACCATCATCAGGGCAACATAGAGGGAAAGTCGCTTAGTCGGCGTTTTCACGGCGTATTCTCAAAGGTCAATTCAGGCAGAATTTACTGCTAAAACCACAAAAAGAACAACACTTTTTATCGCTTATGACGACCTTGCATAAGGCGGCGATTTTCCAACCAAAAACCGCCTGAAAAGCGCGCTATTTTTCGCCGTTTTGCGACCAGTTTTGGCGTGCTGATTCACTGAGGAAAGTCCATGCCACAATACGCGTTACTTTCTGACCTTGCGCCATTTCGATGGTGCGGACATCTTCGACTTTTAGCGCCTTCAGCTGCTTGTAGATACCCGGCAGGTTTTCTTTCTTGGAAACCATGGTGGTGAACCACAGGCATTGGGTTTTGAAATCGGCACTTTGTTCTATCATTCGCTTGATAAAAACGGCTTCGCCGCCCGGACACCAAAGCTCTGCGTTCTGTCCACCAAAGTTCAGCACAGGTTTGCCCTTGCCTTTCATTGGCTGCGCTTTAAAGGGTTCTGAGCCTTTCTTGCGGGCATTGGCGGCAAGGTTCTTCACTTTGCGCTCAGAGCCTTTCGTTGCCTCTGCCATAGAAGCATGGAAAGGCGGGTTGCACATGGTGAAATCGAAACGCTCTTTGGCGTTAATCATGCCTGCGAAAATGTGGTCTGGGTTCTTTTGAAGGCGGCATTGAATGCCGCCTTTGAGGCTTGGGTTCATCTCCACCATCAGCTTGGCGCTTTTTACGGATACTGGGTCAATATCCGCACCCACGAACTGCCAGCCATAAACGCGGTGGCCGACCATGGGGTACACGCAGTTTGCGCCCATACCGATATCCAGCCCCTTCACAGCTTTGCCTTTTGGAATTTCTCCACCGTTGGATTCAGCCAGCAGATCTGCCAAGTAATGCAGGTAATCCGCGCGGCCGGGAATTGGCGGGCAAAGATAGCCTTCTGGAATATCCCAGAAACTGATTTGGTAGAAGTGTTGCAACAGTGCCTTGTTGAGGGTTTTCACCGCTTGCGGGTTGGAAAAGTCGACAGACAAATCACCGAACGGGTTCTTCTTCACAAAGGCTTTGAGCTCTGGGGTGCCTTTCATCAGCGCCGGGAAATCGTATCGCGCACGATGGGGATTTCTTGGGTGCAGACCTTTCTTAGGTTGTGAAGTGGTTTTGTTCGGTTTTGTCATGATGACGCCTAGTCGACTTTGTCCGGAAATTTCAGGGCAGCGATTCTAGCACGACAGCCAGAAATTCCGAGCTGATTTCCTCTACTTGTCAGGTCTTTCGATACTGTGTTCAGTCGGCTGCGGTGTCACTGTCATCACCTTCACGCCACTTGGCGTATCAAAGCGGTGCCAGACATTTTCCGGCACCACGACCAACTCTCCTGCAGACAAGGAAATGGGTGTTTCTCCTTCGCTATTGAGCAGAAAGATGGTGGTTTGCCCTTCCAGCACATGGACCAGTTCGTCGGCCGGATGACGCTCCCATTCGCTCTTTCCTTCGTAGTGGGCAATGAAAACGCCACCATCTCGGTAATCTGCCAGTGTTGCAAAGGCATCTTCCCCTTCACCGCTCAGCGAGTGTTCCGGCGTTCGATCTTCAAGGAAAGTGACTTGCTCAAACGCGTCCTTGAGGTTGACTCTGCTTCCTTTCATGCCCTTTCCCTTCTTTGGGTAAATCAATTGATCTTCTTAAACCACTGATCCAACTTCTCGCCTGCTTTCTGGCCGTGCTCTGCTTTCACGTGCATCACGACCGCTGCCGCAGCGGCTGCAAGAACGCCCAAATCATCGGAAAATCCAACGGCAGGTGTCAGATCAGGAATGGCATCAATAGGCGCGATAAAGTAACCAAGCGCGGCGAAAATAGTGGTTTTCGCCCATTTGGGTGTGTCGTCATCTGTCGCGGAATAGTAGAGCTTGAGGGCATTTTCCAATACGTCGTAACCTGCCTTTTGCGCAAAGTTACGGGCTTTGGTCCAGAATCCATCGTCGGAAAATTCATCCAGATATTTGTTGTCACTCATGGCGCTGTCCTTCTCGTCACTGATTTCAATCTACACGCTAATCAATACTGCTGCCTAACCCGAATCTGAGAACTTTTTCACAGTCGGCAAAATTGAGAAATTTGCTGATGGATTAGACTGTTATAGTGGCACGCTAGTTTGAACTCTAAGAAGGTTAAGGAAAACGGCTGATGAACAAGTGGTACATGGTTCGCCGATGGATCACCTCTCAATTTCAGCGTTTAAGCGGGAAGCACGTTATTACTGCAGTGTTGGCCTACGCAGTCATAAGCTGGGTGCTGCTTCGCTTAGCGGGAGAGCATGCACTTACTTCTCCCTTCGTTGATTATATCTATTATCTGTTAGTGACCGCTTCTACAGTGGGTTACGGCGACATGTCTCCCACTACAACGGCGGGTAAATGGATTGTCGCACTGTTTGTGATCCCTTGTGGACTAAGTATTTTTGCCATCGGTGTAGGCCGCTTGGCGGGTATTACCATTGAGTATTGGCGCAAAGGACTGTTAGGAAGAAGGAGCATTGACGTGTCCGGACACATTTTGATTTTGGGTTGGAACGAAAGCCGAACCCTTCACCTCATCGACATGCTTCTGCACGAAGAAAAAGACAAGCGCCCTATCGTGTTGTGCGTGCGAGCTGACATTGAAAACCCCCTGCCGAAGGAAATCGATTTTGTCCGCACTACAAGCTTTACCGACGAAACCGCGATGAGCCGCGCAGGCGTGAGTGATGCGGACTGCATCATCATCGACAACCCGGAAGACGACATCACCTTCGCGGCGGCGCTATTCTGCGCCAGCAAAAATCCGGATGTTCACATTCTCGCGTACTTCCAGGAGGAAGTCCTTTCTGACCTTTTGAAAACCCACTGCCCGAACGCAGAGTGTATTCCTTCTGTGTCGGTGGAAATGATGGCGAAATCAGCTGTGGATCCGGGCTCTTCTGAGCTTCATCATGAGCTTTTGAACACCCGCAAAGGCATGACGCAATACGCGGTCACCTACCCTGGCGATGCGCAATACACCACGGTTGAAGCGCTCTTTCTACGAATGAAGAAGGAGCATGATGCAACGCTGATTGGTTTCCGACGCGATAGCAATGTCAGGCTGAACCCGCCGCTTGATCAGGAAATCAAGCCCAACGATTTGCTGTTCTATATTGCCGATGAAAGGGTGTTGGACTTTAAGTGGGATTGATTTAACCCCACAGATAGCAAATACAAAAAAGGAGCCATTCGGCTCCTTTCTCTTTAGTTATAGGCGCTTAAGCCAGATTCAGACGCTGACGCAGGTTACGACGAAGCAGATAACCTATTTCACGTCCCTGCTTGCCCATATACG
Source organism: Grimontia sp. AD028 (assembly GCF_000973155.1). NCBI lineage: Bacteria > Pseudomonadati > Pseudomonadota > Gammaproteobacteria > Vibrionales > Vibrionaceae > Grimontia > Grimontia sp. AD028. The sequence goes on from NZ_LASY01000002.1 coordinate 16,271, forward strand.
CACCAAGCAATCCGCCAAATCTTGCGCCGCCACGCGAGCCTTCGTAGATAGAATCAAACAGGGTATTTTCCACTTCCACTACGTAATTCATGCGGTCATCGCTATCAAACCACGCCAGTGATTGCTTGTTAAGCGGCGTGTCGACCAAGGTGATTTTTTTCTCCGCTGGCAGTTTTGCCACGATTTGGTTCAGCAATTTGATGGTGTTGAACGGACGACGACCTTCGCCGTTTGAGCGTTCAAAATCAGCCGCATAACAAACAGGGGCAATCTCAAGACCAGACTCATCCAACATGCAGTGACGAATCAAAGACGCCGTGCTTTCCGGCCAGATTTCTACTTCGTTAGAAGGCGAGTCGTTAACGAAATCCCACTCGTAGCTGTGACTGGCAATATCCACTTTGTTCAGTCCAACCACCAGACGGTTATCAAGCTCGTCACCTAATGCTGGCACTATCACATCACAAATCAGTCGATAGCCTTGGTTAAGATTGCGCTCTGCAGCGTCCAGCACCACGACGACCATGTCGATGAGCGGGTTACCCTCGCCATCGCTTTCGCTCAGCGTTGATCCAATCTGCATATCCAGCATTTTGTCGTGTTGTTCATCGCCGTTATGGCCGGGGTAATCCCACACTACCAGATTGCCATTTTGGAAGCGGGTAATACCGGAAGAAGCATTGAACTCTTCAGTCAGGTTATCGCCAAACACCGCTTTGATGGTGGCGGTTTTACCTACACCTTTGGGGCCGGCAACCATAATGTTTAATGGCTGATCTTCCAGCTCATGCAGACGCAGTTGCAAGGCGGACTTTTTGAACTCGTCCACCAGTGAAGAGTGGCTGATGTCCCAGGCCAGTTGTTGAGAAAATGACTTGCTGTTTTGCATGGGTATGTCCTCGGTAAATACTTCCTATACCCAAGCGTTTTTCACGCCAGCGACTTCCTGTCAGCTTGGGTATTACCATTCACGTAACCAATTTATCATCTGCAACTATACGCAATGCACAAGTGGCAATTTGTCTCGCTCTTGATAGCGTTTAACAATTTGTTTACTTAAGGAATGATGTGCGGTTTGAAGCTGATGAAACTACGGAAGTTAAGGGCTCACCGAGTAGTGAGCCCTTTTGGGGATTTAGATGGAAATACCCAGTTGACCGCGGATTTCGTCTGAAACAATGTTTCCAAGCGCACGGCCATGACGCCCCAAAAACGCACCTAGCTGACCGCCAAAGCGATCACCATCGTGCGCGCCAAGATGGATGGCATCGAAGCAGGCATTTTCAATGAGTTGCAGATAAAGCACGTTGTCATCATGCTCACGCCAGTGGTCATCCCCACGGCTGAGAACATGATTGAGCAAGGTCAGCGCTTTGTCTTCCGGTAAGGTTTCCATGGTGCGGGCCAGAAGCTTGAGCAAGTTAAAAGGACGGCCACTTGGGGACTCTCCCGCTTCAGCACTGAAGGCCAAAGGACGGGTCTGAACACCTGCGTTGTCAATCAGTCGATACCGAAGCGTGGCTGCCGTGCAATCTAACCAGATCTCTGCATCCATCGGCATCACATCTTTTACATACTCTCCACGAATGGCATGAGCAACTTTGTCGCACTTGCTGAAAAGCACCATCAATCGACCATCAGCGTTTCTGCCCATCATAGGGATGATCGTGCGGCAGATATCGAGGTAACTATCGTCAATGTTGCTGGAAGAGGCATCAAGCACCACCATGACCATATCAATCAGTGGCTTGTTGTGATCATCGGTTTCAGACAATAGCGCAGACAGTTCCTGTATTAGCGGCTTAGATTCTGGGCTGTAGTCTGGAAGGTTGGCTTCCCAAAGCGTCACTCGGTTGAGTTCTGTACGCTGGATCTCGTTGGCCGAGCGAGACCAATCCCTCTCTCCAAACATCGCTGAAAGCATGGCAGATTTGCCTGTTTGAGGCGAGCCGAGCACGAGAACGTTTAATGATTCATCGGCGAGCACCTGAAGGCGGCGCTTCAATCTCGCTTTGTACCCATGTTCCATTTCAACGCTGTTTTCGACCTGGCTAAGCACGCGGTCAAAGAAGGTATAGTCGGGCGTAGATGAATTGGCTTTCTCATCTTGTAAGGCGCTCAGTTTTTTGAACAACTGAGTATCGACATAGTGGTTTCCCTGCATGGTGGTGGTTCTCCTCTTCAATCAGATTCACAACGGAACCATCCACCACTATATGCATGAAATGTCGTAACCAAGTGTCTCGCTGTTGATAGCAATCGATGATTTTCTACTTGAAGAATGCGGTAAGAATCGGTCGCTAAAAAGCTGCAGGCGAGAAAAAGCCCGCAATTGCG
>NZ_LASY01000020.1:0-56030 GCF_000973155.1 Grimontia sp. AD028
AAGGGAGGCCCTCAATGCGCCCACTTCTTCGTTAAATTCCACGGAAATAGAACGACTATTCCTCGCGAAATTTGCCTCGAATTGAACGCATTGATGACCTCTGAATTCAAGCATCTTCAGGTTGTTTGGGTATATACAGCGTATCACTTGATCAACACAGCAAGCGCCAAACCAATAAAGACCAGCATTCCGACGTAGTTATTATTCAGGAAGGCTTTGAAGCAAAGCTCTCTCTCACGACCACGCGCCAACCACTGCTGATAAACAAACAGCGCCGAAGCGGCCAGCAGGAACCAGTAGTAAACTTGTGAAAGCTCACTGAGGTAGCCCACCAGCACCAACAACAGGACCGTAATCAGTTGCAGGATACCAACGGCAATCTTGTCGAAGCGGCCAAAGAGAATGGCGGAGGATTTGATGCCGACTTTCAGATCATCATCGCGATCAACCATGGCATACAGGGTGTCATAGGCCACGGTCCATAACACATTGGCCAGAAACAGCATCCACGCCACTGGCGGCAATTCGCCGGATTGCGCCGCATAGGCCATCGGGATCGCCCAGCTAAATGCCATTCCAAGCACCAACTGCGGCATATGGGTAAAGCGTTTCATGAAGGGATAGACAGACGCTAACAGTGCAGCGACCACAGATAATTTGATGGTCAGCGGGTCAAGCGTGAGTACGAGCAAGAATGCGCCCAAAATCAGCAAGCCAAACAGGGCTAATGCCTCTTTGGCGGTCACCAGTCCTGAAGGTAGCGGGCGGGCTTTAGTGCGTTTCACATGGCCATCAAAGTTACGATCAGCAAAGTCATTAATCACACAGCCTGCTGCTCGCATCATAATAACGCCAAGCACGAAGACGACTAGTACGTGCAGATTCGGCACCCCGTCTGCAGCCAGAAACAATGCCCACAGTGTTGGCCACAGCAGTAACAAACTACCGATTGGCCTGTCCATGCGCGTTAATTGCCAATACGCTCTCGCCTTGGCCGCATCCATTTAGCCTTCCTCCTGATACACCGGCGCATCCGGCAAAAAAAGCTCGGAGACCAGCATTGGCTTTTCATTGACCCACAAGCGCGAACGGCGCGCCAGCAGGGTTTGTCCTTCTACCACAACAGTCGTGACTTCAATGGCATCACGACGGGCATTGGCCTGATTAAACACGCGCTGCCCCAAAGGCACCGCGCCAAGATCTGCAATATCTTGCTCTTTTTCTGTCAGGGTCGATTTAGGCACCAAAGTACGTGCACACAGCCATGCATCCCCATCACCAGACAGGACCACTTCACGCACCAAACAAGACTCTTCACCTAACAGGCCGAGCTCGTTCTCAGTCAGGGCAGATTGTTCTATTTCATGTAAGCCCAACACCTCAACGGCCAGCGTGCGACAGTGCGCTTTCAACCTTTCTGTCATCGAGTGGCGTTCCAGTAACCACGCCCCTTCGCGGGTAGTTTCAAGTGTTTGCCAGTCTGGCTCCTCCCACTTTGCATTCATGAGAGCTTGTAAGTGTAATTCCTTGAATTCTGACATGTTATCCTGAGCCAAAGAGCAAAAAAACCACAAAACTTTCGCCGAATCGGCCAATAGTGTTTAGTATTAATATACCTAAACCACTTAGAGATTCGGGCTTTAAGTGGTTTAGGTATATTGCGCTATTGTACAAGCTGTGCCCCTATTCGCGCAGCTAAACTACCATAAGAGATTGATGAAATCCGGGGTTTGGCAAAAACCATGAAAAAAAATATCACTGCTGTTTTCGCCTTAATCGTGTCTCTGCTGTTTTCCCTTCCAACCTTGGCTGAGGAAGAGAATGCCGCGCAGTTCAGCTATTTTACGCTTGAGCCAGAGATCACCACTAACTTTATTACGGAAGGCCGCAAACTTGGGTTTATTAATGTCCGAGTTGACCTAATGGTGGATGACCCTTCACTGATACAGATGCTGGAATATCACCAGCCGCTGATCCGCGACACCATCATTGAAGTGTTGAGCCAGGAAAATGAAGTGCGTGTGAAATCCCTCTCCGGCCGCGAGTCGATTCGCAAAGCGTGTCTGGACAAGGTAAACGAAATGCTATTGGCGGAAACCAATCAGAAAGTCATTTCTGACCTGCTGTTTACAAAATACTTGTACCAGTAAGCGTTAAGAACTGAAAAGGCGGCCAGAGGGCCGCCTTTTGTTTTTTGCTTTCCGGACTCAGGCCGTCGCGGCCTCATCCATTGCTGATGCGCCTCTGGAAATGTAGTCAGCAACCTGTTGTTGCTGTTCCTTAGAAAGGTACAAACCCAGTTTGGTGCGACGCCACAGCAAATCTTCAGCATCCTGCACATATTCAGATGCCATCAGATACTCCACTTCGCGCTGTGACAGACCTTCACCGAAGTCGATACCCAAATCAGCAGCCGTCTTCGCACCATTGAGCCACACCCAGACGCGACTGCCATAAGTGATGGCCAAACGGTTAGCCGTGAAATCATCCATCCACGGACACTCTTGTTTCAAGCGCTGCTGTACATCGTCGAAGCTTGAAATATCCTCACCGCCCGGCAATACCTGATCTGCGGTCCAGTCTTCGCCCATCTCAGGGAAGAAAGGTTCCAGCTTATTCACCGCTGCACGAGCCAGTTTACGGTAGGTCGTCAGCTTTCCACCGAAAATGGTCAGCATAGGCGCATCACCGCCATTGTCATCTAGGTCGAGGGTGTAATCACGGGTGATGGCTTGTGGTGAGTCAGATTCATCGTCACAAAGCGGGCGCACGCCGCTGTAGGTCCACACCACATCATCCGTACTTAACTGACGTTTAAAGTGCTGGTTATAAACCTTCAGCACATAATCGACTTCTTTCTGCTCAATCGCCACTTCACGTGGGTCGCCCTTGTATTCCACATCAGTCGTACCAATGATGGAGAAGCGGTCAAGATACGGCAGCACAAACACAATACGGCCATCTTCGTTTTGCAGGATGTATGCAGCCTCTTCGTTATGGACGCGAGGCACAACTACATGGCTGCCTTTGATCAGGCGAATGCCGCGAGGCGATTTGAGCGAGGTGCTGTCGTCATAGAAAGATTTCACCCAAGGGCCGGCCGCATTCACCAACACTTTGCATCGGCGACTGAAGACTTCTTGAGTCACAGTATCGAGGATATCCACGTCCCAAACTCCACCGTTTCTCTCTGCGCGCACAACCTTACAGCGGTTACGCACTTCCGCGCCACGCTCGGCTGCGTCCATGACATTCAGGATCACCAATCGCGCGTCATCCACCCAGCAATCTGAGTATTCGAAGCCCTTTATCATTTCAGGCTTCAGGACAGAATCAGCACCAAAACGAAGTCCTTTGCTGGCGGGCAAGGTGGTGCGCTTTCCAAGATGGTCATACATAAACAGACCGATACGGATCATCCAGGCCGGGCGCAGGTGTGGGCGATGCGGTAAACGAAAACGCATCGGCCAGGCAAGGAACGGGGCTTTTTTCAAAAGCACTTCACGCTCGGCCAAGGCTTCACTGACTAAACGAAATTCATAATGTTCGAGGTAACGAAGGCCGCCGTGAATAAGTTTGGAGCTGGCTGAAGACGTCGCAGAAGCAAAGTCGGCCGCTTCATAAAGGCCAACACTCAAACCGCGACCAGCAGCATCCGCAGCAATACCTGCGCCATTAATGCCGCCACCGACAACAATCACATCCAACACGTCGTTATTTTGATTTTCTTTTGCCTGTTCCATTACACCCTCGCGCTCATACGAACATTTTAACTTTCGTTTTCGAGCATTCTAGTACAAAAAAGCGCCATCCCCAATGACAAAATGAAGAAAAATCGCGCATTACGGGCATAAAAAAACCGCCATCAGGCGGCTTCATCATCGAAAAGGAAAATCACTCGACCATTTCTATTTGAGTTTCAGTATCTTGCAACCGCGCTTGCAGCGTTTCCGGTAAAGGCGCATTGGTGAAAAGCATATCGACCTGTGCAATGTCTCCGACGTTGACCATGGCACTTCGGCCAAACTTGGTGTGGTCAACGGCCAACATGACTGAGCGGCTATTCTCCATAATGGCCTGCTTTACACGCACTTCGTGATAATCAAAATCTAAAAGGCTACCGTCGAGGTCGATACCACTGATCCCCAGAATGCCGAAATCCAGACGGAACTGGGAAATGAAGTCCAGCGTCGCCTCACCCATAATGCCACCATCACGGTTGCGCACTTCTCCGCCCGCCATGATGATGCGAAAGTCTTCTTTGGCCATCAGAATACTGGCTGCATTGAGGTTATTGGTCACAATGCGCAGATCTTCGTGGTTCAGCAGCGCACGCGCGACCGCTTCCGGCGTGGTACCGATGTCGATAAAAAGAGTCGCACCATCTGGAATATGCGCCACAAGCGCCTGTGCCAACTTATTCTTGGCTTCGTGCTGCATTGCCTTACGGGCGTCATAAGCCGTGTTCACAGAGCTGGAAGGGATGGTTGCGCCACCATGCTGGCGACGGATTTTGTTCTCGGCCGCAAGCTCGTTCAGATCGCGGCGGATGGTTTGGGGGCTGACATCAAAGTGAGCCACCAGATCGTCAGTGCTGACGTATCCTTTGCTTCGAACAAGATCGAGTATTTCCTGGTGGCGTAATGTCTGTTTCACGGCATCCCCTGCGAAAAAGTAAAAACCACCCACAGTTTACGTGGCTGCACTGGGATTGCCAATCAGGCCAGTTCAAGGATGAGCAGAGCTCACATTACCTCGCTCTTCGCAGTTTGGCGTCTATGAACCCAAGCGCACAGCCTGACACTAAACCGAAAAGGTGCGCCATATTGGCAATGGCCATACCAAAGGGTTCGAAAAAGCCCACGGCAAGCCAAAGCAGCATAAAGCCAACATAGGCAGGTTCAATGGAAAGCCCACGTTCTGGGGCTAATGTGCCCATCAACCACAAGTATCCCAAAAGTGCATAAACTACACCGGACATTCCACCGAAAGCCGGGCCTTCAAAGGCGTACTGACCAAGGCCGGAGAAAAGTGCTGTCAGCAGAAAAAGCTGCATGAGCTTGGCGCTGCCACTGTGTTTTTCGATTTTGCCGCCAAGCACCCACCACCACAGCAGGTTGAAAACGATGTGAGTCGCAGAGAAATGAAGCAAAGCGTGGGAGAACAATCGCCAAAGTTGCCACTGCTGATCGTCCGTCGCCGGGAAGTGAAGCAGAGAGAAAACATCATTGCCGAAACCTAACGTCAGTCCGGCATACACCACAATACACACCACCATGATAGAGAGCGTGAAAGGCCCCGCATTTTGTTTGAGTGAAGTAAGCAGCCCCTGGCGTGGATAGAAAAACTTGGCGGTGCGGCTTTCAGCCATGTTCCACGACGCTGCCTGATATTTCTCATCGCCCGGGTTTTGAAGGAAAGCGGCGAGTTCGGCTTCAGCTTCAATCTGGTACTGGCTATCTGCCAGCCATAAGGCAAACTGCCCTTCCCCTTCTGGCATCATCTGAATCGCGATGTTCCTTGATGCCATGTAATCGATAAAAGCCTGCGCGGCTCGGGGGTTAGAAAGTGCAGTCAGCCTTATCATAGTACCTCTTTGTTGTTTTCGATCAGATGCCCGATTCCACCGGCAGGGATTGTCGGTGCCAGGCTTCGAATCCACCATCTACACTGTACACCTGCTCAAAGCCTTGGTTAATCAAATATTGTGCTGCGCCCTGACTGCTCACGCCGTGGTAACACATCACCAACACAGGCTGTTCGAAGTCCACTTCATTCATGAACTGCACAATGGAGTCATTGGTAAGGTGAAATGCGCCCTGTGGATGAGATAATTGAAATGACTGAGGATCCCGGATATCCACCATCACAGCGTGATGATCATCACCTTTCAGCATTGCCAAAGCGTCCGTTACAGAGATATGCGCAAATTGTTCCATGGGTTATTCCACTCCCGTCTGACCTGATCAATATACCTCTCCCAGCCACTTATGGCTCCAAGAGACGTAAAACAGCATTGTACATGACTTTTTTCTTCACCATGCCATGGAGAATACAAGGACTTTGTATGCTTTTTCACCACCTGTGGAAAACACTGTGGATTGCGTTGATAAAGTATGATCTGAAAGCCGGATCCACTATATGTTGTGTTGATCGTAATAAAACTGTGGAAAACATTTTTATCGGGGCGATTTTGGAAGAATTTTAGGTACAAAAAAACCGACAATCTGTCGGTTTTCTTCAACGTATTCAGTAGGCAATCACAAAGCGTCGCCAACGGCTTCTTTCAGTTTACGCATCGCGTTCTTTTCAAGTTGACGGATACGCTCTGCAGACACCTGATAGTGATCAGCCAGTTCCTGCAACGTGGCTTTGTTGTCATCGTCCAGCCAGCGTGAACGGATAATGTGCTGGCTACGCTCGTCGAGTCCGGACATGGCTTGTGCCAGGCGACGATTCGCGTGGTCTTCCCAGTTCTGTGATTCCAGGTTGGTCGCGACATCCGAGCTTTTATCTTCCAGATAGAAGACAGGAGCAACTGCACCACCTTCACGCTCATCATCATCTGCGCCAGCGTCAAACCCAGCATCCTGCGCCGCAAGACGGGATTCCATCTCACGCACTTCTGCCGCATCAACGCCCAACTGGTCTGCGACCATATTCACTTCTTCGGCGTTGAACCAGCCCAGACGCTTCTTAGACTTACGCAGGTTGAAGAACAACTTACGTTGCGCCTTGGTGGTTGCGACTTTCACGATACGCCAGTTACGCAGTACGTACTCGTGAATTTCTGCTTTGATCCAGTGAACAGCGAAAGAAACCAGACGCACACCCACTTCCGGGTTAAAGCGCTTCACGGCCTTCATCAGACCAATGTTACCTTCCTGCACCAAATCAGACACTGGTAATCCATAACCGGAATAACCACGGGCGATATGAACAACAAAGCGCAGGTGAGATAGGATTAGGCCTTTTGCCGCATCCAGATCTTCCTCGTAGTGAAGACGTTCTGCCAGCTCACGCTCCTCGTCCGCAGACAGCATTGGGTAGCCGTTTACCTGCTGCAGATAGCTATCAAGGCTATCTTGGGAGATGGGGGCCAGTGCATACATCTCTGTTGTCATTTTCACCTCTTTTCGACTTTATCGAACTATTCTTCGCTTTCGAAGCGAACCAGATACTCTACTCGAGTTCAAAAAAACTGCAAGTAGGTACCATTTTGTGACCTGCTTTTATCGGATAGGTTCAAACATCAAACAGGTTCAATATCCCGCATATGTTTTGCTGCGGCGAGTCTGGCAGCCAGAAGGCCAATCAGTCCTGACACCATCAGCAAAATCAGCCCTTCTTCAAGGCTTAGCGCCGATAGCCTGAAACCGCTGCTATATAATGTAGCCAATTTTGCTACGGCTGCATCTAAAAGTAGGCTATTTACCATAGTAACCAACCAAGCCACGATGGCCCCAGACAACGCCAGCCAAACGCCAGTGTATAAATAAGGGCGTAGGATGTAGCTGTCGGTCGCACCCACCAGCTTCATGACCTGAATCTCTTCTTTCTGGCTTTGTACCTGCAGGCGCAGGGTGTTGCCGATGATCAGGAACACTGCCATTAGCAATAGACCGGAGAACACCCAGGTTAATGTCAGAACCAGTGATTCAATAGCAGACAGGCGTTGAAGCCAATCGCTGTCGAGACGCACTTCCTCCACTTCCGATGTGGCTCGCAATTTCGCGGCAAGGGCAGTCACGGCCGCCGCATCATCACTCGCAGGCGTCAACACCACGACTGCGGGCAGCGGATTATCTTCCAAAAGGCTTACGGCTTCTTCAAACCCTTGGATCTGTCGAAGCTCGGTTAATCCCTGCTCCGGAGAGATATATTCAGCAGTCGCCACTTCAGACCAAGCAGCAAGCTCTTCGCCGAAGGCTTCCGCGCGGCTTTCCGACACCGGGTTCAGATAGACCGTTAATTGGTTGGGAGCCTGCCACTCTTGCGTCACTGCAACGACGTTTTTCGCCAACATAAACAGCGTGGCTGGCAGTGCCAGTGAAAACGCAAGCGCCAGAATGGTCAGCAAGTTACCTAAAGGTTTCGCCATTAAATCGCGAAACGCCTGACCGCCCTGCTGTTTGTGCACAGAAATGAAGTTAGCCACGTGTCACCTCCGACAGATGACCCTGATTCAATTCAAAACGACGCATGTCATAGCGGTTGAGTAGCGACGTATCGTGGGTGGCCATCAGTATGGTCACGCCGACTTGGTTAAACTGGCGGAACAGTTCCATGATTTGCTGTGACAAATCTGCATCCAGATTACCCGTTGGCTCATCAGCCACCAGCACCATCGGACGGTTGACCACCGCACGGGCAATGCCCACGCGTTGCTGTTCACCACCGGAAAGCTGAATCGGCAAGCAGGCTGCCTTATCCAGCAAACCTACTTTATCCAGTGCCGCTGAGACACGTTTCTTGATGTCGTTTTCACTCGCCTGTTCGATGCGTAGCGGCAATGCCACGTTGTCGAACACACTTCTGTCCATCAGAAGTTTGTGATCCTGGAAAATCACACCGATATGGCGGCGCAGAAAAGGAATATCTTTTCGCGCAATACGTGAGATGTCGTGGTCATTAAACAGAACTTGTCCGTCACTTGGCCGTTCAATCGCACACAGCAATTTCAGCAGGGTACTTTTCCCCGCACCCGAGTGACCGGTCAAAAATGCCATGTCACCCTTGGGTAAGTGAAAACTCACTTTTTGCAGTGCCTGCTGCCCACCGCGGTAGGCCTTACTTACCTGCTGAAACTGGATCACGCCTATCAGTCCTCCTGACTAAACAGAGCTTCGATAAAGTCTTCCGCCACAAACGGACGTAAATCGTCAATGCCTTCACCTACACCGATAAAACGGATTGGGATGTTGAATTGGTCAGCCACCGCGAAAATCACACCACCTTTCGCCGTCCCATCCAACTTGGTCAGGGTGATCCCGGAAAGCGGTGCGATGTCGTTAAACAGACGCGCCTGACTGATCGCGTTTTGGCCTGTGCCTGCATCGATGGTCAGCATGATTTCATGCGGCGCATTCTCGTCGAGCTTTTTCATCACGCGGACGATTTTCTTCAGCTCTTCCATCAGGTTAGCTTTGTTTTGCAGACGACCCGCAGTATCGGCGATGACCACATCCACATTACGTGCTTTTGCAGCTTCAATCGCGTCATAGATCACTGATGCACTATCCGCGCCTGTGTGCTGTGCAATCACGGGAACGCTATTGCGATCGCCCCATACTTGCAGCTGTTCGACTGCGGCTGCGCGGAAAGTGTCACCTGCTGCCAGCATGACTGACTTACCTTGCTGCTGGAATTGCTTGGCAAGCTTACCGATGGTGGTGGTTTTACCCACACCATTCACGCCAACCATCAAGATGACGAATGGGCCATCTTTTTTCTCAACGTCCAGTGGCTTTTCCACCTTGCTCAGGATGTCTGCCATTTCTTGCTTGAGGATGCCGTAAAGCGCTTCACCATCTTTTAACTCTTTGCGAGACGCTTTGTCAGTGAGGCTGTCGATGATCTTGGTAGTGGTGTCCATACCCACATCAGCAATCAGCAGCTGTTCTTCGAGCTCTTCAAACAGCTCATCATCAATTTTCTTACCGCTGAACAGGCCAAAGAAACCTGCGCCCAGATTGACTTTGGTTTTCTGAAGACCACGTTTCAGGCGCGCAAAGAAGCCTTCTTTTTTCGGTTTTTCCTGCTCAGCCTGAGCCGCTTGCTCCGCTGCAAGACGCGCCTCTTCCTCGGCTTTTGCTTGCGCTTCAGCTTCTGCCGCTAAGCGAGCCTGTTCTTCCGCCTGCGCTTTTGCTTCAGCTTCTGCCGCTAAACGGGCTTCTTCTTCCGCCTGTGCTTTCGCCTCAGCTTCTGCCGCTAAACGGGCTTGTTCTTCCGCCTGCGCTTGCGCTTCAGCTTCTGCAGCTACACGGGCTGCTTCTTCCGCCTGCGCTTTCGCTTCGGCTTCTGCCGCCAAACGGGCTTGTTCTTCGACCTCTGCTTTGGCTTCAGCTTCTGCCGCCAAACGGGCTTGCTCTTCCGCCTCTGCTTTTGCTTCAGCTTCTGCCGCTAAACGGGCTTGCTCTTCCGCCTGCGCTTTCGCTTCAGCTTCTGCGGCTAAACGAGATTGTTCTTCCGCCTGCGCTTTCGCTTCAGCTTCTGCCGCTAAGCGAGCTTGTTCTTCCGCCTGTGCTTTCGCTTCAGCTTCTGCAGCTAAACGGGCTGCTTCTTCTGCCTGTGCTTTCGCCTCAGCTTCTGCCGCTAATCGAGCTTCTTCTTCCGCCTGTGCTTTCGCCTCAGCTTCTGCTGCTAAACGGGCTTGTTCTTCCGCCTGTGCTTTCGCTTCAGCATCTGCCGCTAAACGGGCTTGTTCTTCCGCCTGCGCTTTCGCTTCAGCTTCTGCCGCTAAACGGGCTTCTTCTTCCGCCTGCGCTTTCGCTTCAGCTTCTGCGGCTAAACGAGCTTGTTCTTCAGCCTGCGCTTTCGCTTCAGCTTCTGCCGCTAAACGGGCTTCTTCTTCCGCTTGCGCCTTCGCTTCTGCATCCGCCGCTAAGCGCGCTTCTTCTGCGGCTTTTTGCTGAGCATCTTGTTCGTCATTTTTTCGGCCGAAACCCAGCCAGGACATAAATCCGCGTTTCTTTTTTTCTGCCATTGGCAAATCCTAAAGCTTGATTGGTACAATCGGCGCGATAACAGCGAGCTGATCTAAAACTGTGAACACTGCGCCTAAGTCAATGCAGTGTGGTAACGGCGGTTAAATGCATACCTTTTCTCGACGCAGCAACCCCGGCGAAAGTGGCCAAAGCCCTTACGTCGCTAACTGAATAAGATTGGGGAAAATGCAGAGCCATTACCGAACGCGTATAGTCTAACACCTTCTTAGCGGTCAAAAAATCTATGGTACGACGTAACCCTAAAAACACTGCGAACCGAAACACCGGTCGTGGTAATGCTTCAGCAGCAAATGCAGGAGGCGGATCAGGATTTGTCCGCATCATCGCCGGCAAATGGCGTGGTCGCAAATTGCCGGTAAAAAACGTGGAAGGCCTGCGCCCTACAACAGATCGCGTGAAAGAAACAGTCTTTAACTGGCTGGCAGCAGATCTGTATGAAGCGCGCTGTCTGGATGTGTTCGCCGGCAGTGGCGGTTTGGGGCTGGAAGCCTTGTCCCGTCAGGCAGAGCAAGTGACACTGCTGGAGCTGGACAAAGGCGCAGCGACCCAAATCAGTCAGAATCTCAATACGCTGAAAGCGGATAACGCGACAGTGCACAATACTGATGCATTGTCGTATCTCTCCAATAAAGGGCAGCCGTTTGATGTGGTTTTCATTGACCCGCCGTTTCGTAAAGACTTGCTGAGTGACGTTATCAGCAAACTTGAGCAGAACGGATGGTTAAGCCACAACGCGCTGATTTACATTGAGGCGGAAAAAGAACTGGGACAACCGGTTGTGCCAACTCATTGGGACATGATTAAGGAAAAACATGCCGGACAAGTCAGTTTCCGGCTGTATCAAAGAGAGGAAAAATGAAAGCACTCATCCTGTTAGCAAAAGCGGCCATCGGCTTTGTCTGGTTTGTTCTGTTCGCCAATATCGTGCATCCGTTCCCGGGTGTGGCAGCAATGGCGCTATACATCATGACCGCTTTCCTGTTCTGTATGCACGGCCTGCAAATGCTGATCTTCATCGGTGCCTTCGGCGACAAGATCAACATGACGAAATGGGAGAAGTGGTCGATCCTATTTTTCGGGATCTTTGCCCTGCTCGATATTCGCCGCAAGTATATGGTTGGCGACAACGTCAAAGAATAAGATGAAAAAGGCCTCAGTAGAGGCCTTTTTTACGTCAGTTCACCGCAGTTCAGTGATTGCAGACCCGCGCTTCATTGACTGAAATCGCGCCCATGTCTTCAAAGATTTTTTTGCGACGACGCAGAAACTCCAGCACTTCGCTGAAAGAGAGCCCTTGTTGGCTGCAGGTATGAAAACGCGCACTCGCGCCCCATTGACCATCGACCCAATGAGTCAGCGCCTGTTCGGACATTGGCTGTTGCTTAAGATGATTCAGGATCTCATGCACATGAATTGATGCAGGCATGTTGGTTCCACGCTATTAGAATTTGCGCATATAGAAACACAGCCTCAGGCGGCAATTCTTGATATAGAGCAAAGCTTAATCAGCTTTCAATCAGTACTCAGCGCTCGCTGCGTGGTGTGCTGCACTGCCAGCAAATCTCAAAGCTGCCGCCATTTTCCTCACCACAGGCGTGACAAAACCAGACTTGCTCGGCCTGTGCTTCGTAGTCATTGAGGGCTTGACGTGCTTGTTGCTCGCGCATGGCATCCACCCAAAGCGTCACTGCAATAGCATCAGAAGGGAGCTCACCTGTCGCACTGGAAAGGGGTTCTCCTTTCAACACCACCTCAATGCCTATGCTTTCCAGCATGCCTTTAAGGCTGTGCGCCTCCAGTGAATTGCTCGCACTATACACCTGAACCCAAGACATCTTTACCTCCTACGACAATATGGAGAGCGTGATCAGCCCTTGCGCGCAAAAGTAAGTGCTCATGATGAGTAGCACTGAGGTTTTGAAAGGGCCTTTGAAACGGTCAAACGCCAATACAGTGTCAGACACCATAAACAGCAATGCACCACCGAAAGCATGCGCCGCGACCTGCGTTTGGGCATTCATCCAGAATTCCCCTGCGCCCCAGGCCATTTGGGCAATCACCGCTATGTATAGCCCAACAGGAATGAGCAAAGGGCCAAGGTTAGGAAGAAGAAGCAGGAAGACGATGACGCTCGCAGCGCCAATCAAAGAAGGCAGCCACCAGACCATTGGGCCTTCAAACTGCTGCCAGAAAGCGACGCTGTAGAGAATGTGCGCCACCAGAAAACTCGATAAGCCCGGAATAAACCGGTCTTTTGGCAACATCAGGAAAATATCGCCGACCAGCGAGAAGGCAAGCCCTGCAAGGATCAGGTAGGTATAGCTGCTCGCTTCACCGCCCATCATGCCAATCAACATCATCAAGGCGATCGTCAGGGGCTTGAACAGATAAAACTGCCATTGAGGCCCTTTATACGCGGCATTGATGTGTAGTAGGCCTGAAAAGCAGACGGCAACCCAACTCAACATGATTTATTCCCTTAAATTGCGAGCCAACCAAGTCTAGAGATGCAGGATTTATTGTCCACCGCACACGTCTCAGAAAGCGAACAAGGCATCAAAAGCACTTTTATACCCGCAACAAGGGTAAGTGTTTACATATAACTTTCAGTCTCGATTAAAAGAAAAAGGCACGGAAAACCGTGCCTTAGTCAATCATGCTGCCGTTACTGCCCGACAATATGTCGCCAGTTTTCGATATAAAACCAGACCGCTCCCGCCGTCACGGCGAAGATCAGGAACAGGGCAATTCGCCAGATAGTGCGGCTGCTGCGGGGAAGTAACTCTTTCTCGCACTGCTTACATGCACTCATGAATCCGCGCATGTCATCCACTTCATAGCCATCTTCATGCACCGCTTTGTTGCGGATGGTGGCAATGAAGCGAAGCTTGGAAATCACATCATGCGGCAGACGTTCCTGACAGCTGCTCACCAATTCATGCAATCCACGACCTTCTGCGTGGTAGTGTTCTTTGAGGAGCCGTTCCAGACGCCGACTCTGTCTCACGACAATGG
Organism: Grimontia sp. AD028; assembly: GCF_000973155.1. Taxonomy (NCBI): domain Bacteria; kingdom Pseudomonadati; phylum Pseudomonadota; class Gammaproteobacteria; order Vibrionales; family Vibrionaceae; genus Grimontia; species Grimontia sp. AD028. The sequence continues at coordinate 13,743 of NZ_LASY01000020.1, forward strand.
CAATTTCATCCATGCAGGCCTCCTTCTTCTATTTAGTCCACCTCATATCATTAGCTTACGTCATAACACTAAAACTGAGAATGCACTTTAACTTTGTTTACATTAGCGCCAATGCTGAGCAGGATAAGTGGAGTGGATCACGAAATTTCTGCTCATCAGGTTTGCGAAATGGGTCTGTGAAGTAGACTCATTGCCGACCGATAATGGCCGGATAAAGGAGAACACCGTGCCGATTTCTGTGATATTGCTCGTAGGCGCCCTCGCGGTGATCGCTGGTGTTTACTTTGTACTTACCATGCAAAAGCACATGCTGGGCCAAGGGGCGGAAGAGCGTTCTATTGATATCCGTATTCTCGACAAGCAATCTGTCGCCATTCCCGACCCGCAGCAGCATGAAGATCCGGAAGAGTATTGGATCTATGTCGAGCCGATTGAAGGCGGACCAAAACGGGAATTTCAGGTGGGTATTCACTATTACCATGCCCTACAACCCGGTGATTGCGGCACCCTGACCTATCGCGGCGCTGAATTTATCCACTTCGCGAAGCTACAGCGCCACTAAAGCCTTCGTCTTATGGCACCAACCATGACGTGAAGCGCGACTTCGACAATCCCACACTGGCCATGTAAGACAATACGAACACGGCCAGTGTCACCAAGGGGATGGTCAGCCATGTCATTCCCGGCGTGAACGCCAACTCCCTCACAGGCCAGAGAAAGACGGGATGCACCAGATAAATCCCCAGCGAATGACGGCTAACCGCCGCGACCTTTCGCTGCATAGGCTCAGATACCCGCTCCGCCCAATGTTGGCAAAGCCCGAATACCATCGCAGCAATCAATACCGTGTTCAGGGTTTTATAGGAAAACCATCCCGCACTTGTGTATCGACTTCTTGAGACGCTTTCAGAAATGGCGGTGTACTCGGTTGCCACCAGCGCCGAGATGCCGATAAACAGCAGCCACTTCAACGGCAGTTTGCTTTGGTGCAACAAATAACCCAGCAGCAAATAGCCGCCATAAAGCACCAAGTCTTCCACCAGCCCCAGCGATATACCGGCAAGCCGCACTGCGCTCAGGACGAACCAAGACCCCAACAACGCATAAAAGAGCCCCGGATCATCCCGTTGGGCAACAGGACGCAATATCGGCACTAAGAGGTAAAGCGGAATAAAGTAATAGAAAAAACCCAAGTGATAGTAAGTTTCTTCGGTTGGAAAGGAGGTTAACCGCTGTACAGTTTCCGACCAATTTACATTTTGTAACGAAATCCCAGCTAGTATCGCGTAAAAAACCGACCATGCAACAAACGGCACGAACACTTTCATGATCCGTCGACGGACAAAATATCCCGGCGAAAATGGACGGGTGTCTGAAAGCAACAATGCACCGGTAATCATGATAAAAACCGGGACAGCCCAGCGACTTGCACCATTAATGGCTATCGCAGAAACCCAGTCGCTTTGCGGGATTTCGCCCATCAGGTAGCGATAAGGCCCCAACACATGAATGGCGATCACCGCCACCGCGGCGACCACCCGCAACAGCTCAATATAAAAGACTTTTTTCTGGGTTTGGCTGCTCAAACTTGATGTTCTCTCTGCATGTTTCATTTCCACACTAACCGTCGGTGACATTTCCATCAATCCGAATATAAAACAAACAATATTAACCACCATTTATTAATTTATTGTTAATTTTTATGCCTGCAAAAGTCATTATTGATAGCACTAAGTATTGCAAAATGACATTTCTATGACCTAGGATGCTTTCCAGTTAAATGGACCGTTGTATGACATGGAGGATCTGATGCAGTCATCAGCTTCGCAACAACAATCTGGCGGGAAGCCGAACAAGTCGTTTTTTTCCCGTTTTCTCGATACCGTCGAATTCCTCGGCAACCTTCTTCCTCACCCGGTAACCCTGTTTGCCATTCTGTGTGTGATCATTTTCTTTGCATCGGGTATCGCCGGCTATTTTGGCCTTTCCGTCGCTGACCCTCGTCCGGAAGGTGCCGCAGGCCGCGCTGCCGATGGCATGATTTACGTCAACAGCCTGCTGAACGCTGAAGGCGTGCAACTTATCGTCACCAACCTGGTGAAAAACTTCACCGGCTTTGCGCCACTGGGTACCGTGCTGGTTGCCATGATGGGTGTGGCGGTTGCTGAGCACTCAGGCCTGCTGTCTGCCACCATGCGTTCTATGGTGATGGGCGCCTCTCGCCGTATGGTCACACTGACCGTGGTATTCGCAGGTATCATCTCTAACACCGCTTCTGAGCTTGGCTATGTGGTGCTGATCCCACTGGCAGCGATGATCTTCCACTCACTGGGTCGTCACCCACTGGCGGGTCTGGCTGCAGCATTTGCGGGCGTATCCGGCGGCTATTCAGCGAACCTGTTGCTGGGTACCGTTGACCCACTGCTGTCAGGCATCACTGAAACCTCGGCACAGATGATTGACCCAACTTACACGGTTGGCCCTGAAGCAAACTGGTACTTCATGTTTGCCTCCACCTTCCTGATCACCATTCTGGGTGCCTTGGTGACTGAGAAAATCGTTGAGCCGAAACTGGGCAAATACGACCAATCGATGGCAGCGGAAGATTTCGAGGCCAAAGAAGCGGGCAAAGTGACTGCGATTGAGAAGCGCGGTATGCGTAACGCAGGTATCGCTGCACTGGCAGTATCAGCCGTGCTGGCACTGACCATCGTGCCTGAGTGGGGCATCCTGCGTCACCCGGAAACCGGTGAAGTGGCAGGCTCTCCGTTCCTGAAAGGTATCGTGGCCTTCATCCTGGTGTTTTTTGCGATTCCTGGTTTTGTTTACGGTAAGACTGTCGGTACCATGAAGAACGACCGTGACGTGATTGATGCGATGGCGAAATCCATCAGCGCCATGGGTCTGTACATCGTACTGGTGTTCTTCGCGGCGCAATTTGTTGCTCTGTTCAAATGGACCAACTTTGGTCAGGTGATTGCAGTCGGTGGTGCTGACTTCCTGCAGAGCATCGGTCTGACAGGCCCAATGCTGTTCTTCGCCTTCATCATCATGTGTGGCATCATCAACCTGACTCTGGGTTCTGCGTCAGCACAATGGGCAGTTACCGCGCCAATCTTCGTCCCTATGCTGATGCTGGTTGGCTACGCGCCGGAGACTATTCAGGCGGCTTACCGTATCGGTGACTCAGTGACCAACCTTATCACCCCGATGATGAGTTACTTCGGCCTGATTCTGGCAGTCGCAGCAAGATATAAGCGTGACTTGGGTATCGGTACTTTGATTGCCACCATGCTGCCATACACACTGGTGTTCCTGGCGGGCTGGAGCGTGTTCTTCTACCTATGGGTATTCGTGGCAGGCTTCCCAGTCGGTCCAGGCGCTGAGACCTATTTCAACTTCCAACAGTAAGTATGAAACTCTCTTCCCTAAACAGCCGGTCTTGACCGGCTGTTTTTCTTTTACGTTATGCGTGACGTTTCACCCGCTGATAGAATCCTTTATTAACCTGAGTGAAAACGCCATAAACTCGGGTCTGTTTGCCATTAAGTGATATGCTAATAAGAAAACAACACCGGATTCCACATGCCAATTGAACACCCTTTTTTATTTTCCCGCGAGGATGCGCTAACCGAGACCATGGAAAAGGTGATTGCCCCGTTTTGGGCGAACCGTCAGCACGGTGAATTCGTCGGCCATGATGGCCTGCGTTTGAACTGGTGCGCCTTTACCAAGCCCGAGCACACCCGCGCGATTGTGGTGGTCAATGGGCGTATTGAAGGGGTGGCGAAATATCAGGAAATTTTTTTCGACCTCTTCAACCAAGGCTTTGATGTTTACAGCTATGACCACCGTGGTCAGGGCCACAGCCAGCGTCTGGTGACAGGTTCAGATATCGGCCATGTGGTGGAGTTCGACCATTACGTTGACGACCTTGATACCTTTATCAATGAAGTCGTCACCACCAAGACACACAGCCAGCGCATGATCCTTGCCCATTCCATGGGTGGTGCTATTTCTGTGCTTTATGCTGCGCGTAAACCCAATGCCATTGATGCGATTGCGCTCAGCGCACCCATGCTCGGCATTAACTTGTCACGCCCTTTGCAAATGGCTGCCAAGCCGCTGTGTAAAGTGCTGTCTAAGCTCCAGCACCCAGCTGGTTTCGCGCCGGGTCAGGTGCCGTATTGGGCAAAGCCTTTCAAGCACAACCTGCTGACGCAATCTGAAGCACGTTATCAGTGGTTCCGCGAACTGTATGAAAGTGACGAGACACTAAAGGTGGGCGGCCCGAGCGCGCAGTGGATTTGGCAAAGTATGGACGCCTGCGAGCGCGCCGTGAAAACCGCCACTGACATAGATATGCCAATCCTGCTGATGCAAGCCGCACGTGATGAGATTGTCTGCAATGGCGTGATGTTCCAATTCCACCGTGAGCGTCAGGCAGCAGGCCTGCCGATTCAGTTCGAAATTCTGGCCGACTCCCGCCATGAACTCTTGTTCGAGCGCGACGTGACCCGCGATAAATCACTGGCATTGGCTCTGACATTTTTCGACTCGCTCATTGAAGAAACCGAGCTAGAACAAACCGCATAAGCCTATCTAAATTTCCGGTCAGTTTTTTCCTAAAGCGGAAAAATTGGCCGGCATTTTGATCCCTTTTATTTCCCCTTTTTCTGGATACACTGGAGAGGTGTTTAAAAACATCTTCTCTCCTATTGAGGTATCCATGTACAAAATCGTTGCATCTGATCTCGACGGCACTCTACTTACTCCTGAACACACCATCGCGCCTTTTACCCGCGAAGTGCTTCAGCGCCTTCATACAAAAGGGGAGCACTTTGTGTTCGCCACTGGCCGTCACCACATCGATGTGGCACACATCCGCAAAAGCGTTGGCATTCCAGCTTGCATGATCACCTCTAACGGTGCCCGTGTGCATGATGAAAATGACAAGCTGATCTTCAGCCGTAATGTTGACCCGGCATTGGTTGCCCAACTGGTGGAAATGGTGAAAAGCGACGAAACCATCACCATCCACATTTACCGCGAAAATGACTGGCTGCTGAACCGCGTTGACGAAGACCTGGCGAAATACCACAAAGATTCCGGCTTCAGCTTCAAAGAGTTCGATGTGGAAAATCCACCGGTTGATGACGTAGCGAAAATCTTCTTTATCCGCCACGACCACGATTACCTGATGGGTTACGAGCAAAAATTCATCGAAACCTTTGGTGATAAAGTCAGCGTGGCCTTCTCAACCCCATTCTGTCTGGAAGTGATGGCAGCGGGTGTTTCTAAAGGTGAAGCACTGAAAGCGGTAGCGGAAATCAAAGGTTTCAGCCTGAACGAGTGCATCGCGTTTGGTGATGGCATGAATGACGTGGAAATGCTGAGTGCTGCGAAGAAAGGTCTCATCATGGAAACGGCGCACCCGCGCGTGAAAGCAACCTTGCCGGACAATGAAGTGATTGGCAGCAACGCCGAACAAGCGGTTGCCCGTTATCTGGAAACTCATCTACTGGGCTAACAACGCCGCTAAGTAGATAGCCAAACGGCAGCGCTCCCCCTCGCTGCCGTTTTCTTATCTAACGCTTAAACCCGCCTTCCGACATCGCGATAATTTCATCCCACTGTGCTTCGGTCACTGGCATGATGCTGAGACGGCTGCCCTTCTTTACCAGCGGTAATTCTTCCAGTGCTGGATTCGCTTTGATGCGTGCCAAAGAAACATATTTCAGGTGCTGGCGGTATTCCACATCCACCATGATCCAGCGGGTATTGTCCGGCGAGCTTTTGGGATCAAAATAGGCACTTTCCGGGTCGAACTGGAAATGATCGGGATAAGCTTCTTTCACCACTTCCGCGATACCCACCACACCCACATCCTTACAAGAAGAGTGGTAAATAAACACTTTATCGCCAAGCTTCATCCCATCACGCATCATGTTTCGTGCCTGATAATTTCGCACACCTTCCCAGCAAGAGACCTTTTGTTGTTTTAAGGTGTCTATAGAAAAGGTATCGGGCTCGGTTTTCATCAGCCAATACGCCATAATTTCCCCGTTTCAGCTTTTGGTTTTCCCAAAGTTGTACCCCGTTGGGCTTTGAATGAGAAGAGGAATCTCCGTTGATTATCCAAAAACGCCGCCTTTCCCACGTGCTGGGTCTGCTCTCCGCTGCCGCCTTGCTTTCTGCCTGCAGCCAAACACCATCAGGCCCGGTCGAACTCGGTAACTCTGACGATTTAAACCCGCAGCAGGAGATTGCCAAAGTGGCAGGAATTCAACCCCAGCGTTTTATGCTGCGTGGTGAAGTCACCCTCGGGCATGAAGTCCGTGCCATCACACCTTGTGGCAGCAACACCCAATACTGGCTGCAACTGCCGGACTTGCTCAATCAAGAAGGTCAGGCGCTGACCATGGAGCCTTACCAAAGTGTGTATGGCGAAGTGATTGGCGAATTTGTAAAACCCGCGATGGATGGCTTTGCGGCGGATTACCCGGCAACGTTCAAGGTGACACAATTGAACCTGATGTCGGCAGAAATTGATGGCTGCAACCAAACGCGAAACCGCACCGTAGCGTCCGGCAATGAGCCATTCTGGTCAGTGTCTCTAGAAGGCAATGCGCTCAATTACCAACAGCTCGGCTTTGAAGCGGAGACATTCCCGCTAACCGGCCGAGATATTTCTCCAGCTGCCCGAATCTATCAGGCCAATGGCGCGACACTCACACTTCGTCCAGAACTCTGCAGCGACACCATGAGCGATAGCATTTACGGCTGGCGTTCAACCTTCACCAAAGGCAACAAAACCCTGACGGGCTGCGCGACGCTCTCGGCGGATGACCCGACGCTCGGCTGGGTCGGCGACTATCAGGGCATGACCAACCTAGGCGGCCAGTCACTGACCACCACCTTAGTGCTCAATCCCGACCACACGGCCACAACCCGCTATGAGCAGGCAGGCGAAGATGCCGTTGTGGAAACCGGTATCTGGCAACAGGTCGGCGATAGCAAGGTTCAGGTGATGATGACCCGCCATCAGGGACAATATCTGGTCAGTGAGCGCCTTTTCACCCGCAGCGGCTTTACCCTGAAAGCCGAAAAGGAAATCATCAACGGCCGCGAATACAGCCTGGGTCCGGAGGGACTCGCGCTCTCTTTGATGGTCGGCAACCAGCAGCCTGTCATTTCCGGTGGTGTGGAAGGCTCTGCCTCCTTTAACGAGAAAGTTGATGCGGCTTTTAAGGCATATCTTGGCGAGGAAGGTGTGAAGCAGGCAGCGGGCACCCGCTATCGTTGGCTGACACAAGATCTCAATGGTGACCTGCAGGATGAGTTGATGATATTCACCGACTGGTGTGGCACAGGCGGCTGCACCCTTTTGGTGTTTAACAATGACAGCAATGTCTGGCGCTTCAACAGCCGCATCACGCTGGTTCATCTGCCGTTTCAGATGAGCCAATCCACCAGCAACGGCTGGCACGATCTCATCATGCCGGTTGGCGGAGGCGGTGCAAAAGCCTCTTCCCGCGTGCTTGAATTTAATGGCAAACGCTATCCGGGCAACCCTTCAGTGGCGCCGGAAGTGCTGTTGCCTGACAGCGCCGACCCTTACCTTTTCGCTGACGGTATTTATCCGCAGCAAGAAGGTGTAGAGCTGAAATAAATGGAAAAGGTATCCCGAATGGCAGAAAAGCCAACGCCCTGCCCATCTTGCGGCTTTCACTACAACTGCCTGTGCGAGGCCGTGCCTAAGCTCGATAGCCATGTGCGTATCGAGCTATTAATGCACGAAACAGAAACCGGGCGCGCCACCAATACCGGTCAGCTGCTGGAAAATGCGCTGCCGCATTGCAGACGCCACGTCTGGCAACGCAAAACGCCGCCACTGGAATTACTCACGCTGCTTGCCGACCCGGCTGCGCTGCCGTATCTGGTATTTCCCGGTGAAGGGGCTGTTGCGCTCGAAAAAGCAGTCAGCCGACCGACGTCCAAACCGGAAGCCAAGCCGATTCACTTCATCATTATCGATGCGACCTGGCAGCAGGCGCGGAAGATGCTGCGCCAAAGCCCATGGCTTGAAGATGTGCCTATGGTGACACTGCCTGAAGGACTCAGCACCCGCTATGCCCTGCGCCGCAATCAGCCGGAAGGTTCTCTTTGTACCTGCGAAGTCGGCATGGTGCTGCTGGACGCCATGGGAGAAACCGAGAACGCGGTAGCAGTAGGCCAATACTTCGATAAATTTATGCAAGTATTTGAAGCGGATAGACAACATCAATCGTTACAAAAGCTGTGATAGAGAAACTTGCACAGAATCTGGTCAGACCTTAATGTTAAGAAGGTAATCAATAAGAAAGGATTTGCAGATGAGCGTGGTTTCGATGACAACTGGTATCCCTGCTGAACAGCAGATCAGCGAACTGGAATCGCAATTTGCCAAACTGGTCGCCAAGACCACCCAAGATCCCGACCCTGCCTACGCCGAGCGTATTCGGGACTTGAAGCATCTGCAAAAGGCATTGAAAAAACACGCCGACACCATCGTCGATGCCCTGTCTCAGGATTACGGGCATCGCAGCCGCACCGATTCACTGATGGCAGACATCCTTCCCTGCTTCCAAATGTTGCATTACACCAAGCGCAAGCTGAAACGCTGGATGAAACCATCTCGCCGCTCCGCGGGATTGCTCATCACTCCTGCCAAAGTTGAAGTGCACTATCAGCCGCTTGGCGTGGTTGGCATTATCGTACCGTGGAACTTCCCCATCACTCTAAGCCTCATTCCACTGATGACAGCAATAGCCGCCGGAAACCGAGTGATGCTCAAGATGAGTGAGTTCACGCCTCTGACTGCACAGGCCGTTAAAGCCATGCTGGCCGAAGTGTTCGATGACGATAAAGTCTGCGTCGTGGAAGGCGATGTATCAGTGGCAGAAGCCTTCACCCGGCTTCCGTTTGATCACCTGATGTTCACTGGCTCGACCGAAGTCGGCAAGAAAGTGATGAAAGCGGCATCTGAAAACCTGACGCCGGTAACGTTAGAGCTTGGCGGCAAATCACCGGTGATTGTCGGACCGGACATCGACCCCATGCTCGCAGCAGAACGCATGCTGTTTGGTAAGAACCTCAATGCCGGGCAAATCTGCGTGGCGCCGGATCATGTGTTTGTGCACGAAGACAATCTGGAAGAGTTCGTCGAAGCGCTGCGCGTGAAGTGGAATGAAGCTTACCCACAAGGCATTCAGAGTGATGACCGCACCGCCATCGTGACTGAGCGCCAGTTCTCGCGCCTGAAAAGTTTGATGGAAGACACCGACAAGCGCGGCATCACCACCATCCCACTGGCTAATCCGGCTATCTTGCCTGAAACGCGGAAAATGGCGCTTCATCTGGTGATCAATCCGCCAAAAGACAGTGCCATCATGCAGCAGGAAATTTTCGGTCCCCTGCTACCGATCATCACCTATCAGGATGTGCATGATGTGCTTAATGCACTTCGCCATCAGCCCCGCCCGCTAGCACTGTACCTGATGACACTCGATCAGAATTTCATCCAATACACCATTAGGCATACGCATTCTGGCTCTATCGCTGTGAATGACACCATCATGCAGGTCGCGGTGGATGACACACCTTTCGGCGGCATTGGTGCATCCGGTATGGGGCACTATCACGGCATTGAAGGCTTCCGCACCTTCAGTCACGCCAAAACCGTATTCCAGCGCGGCAAGCTGAACCCCGGAAAACTGATGGCACCGCCGTATGGCAAATGGTGGCAGAAAGTGATGTTTAAGCTGTTTTTGCGTTAGATAGACACTAAGAAGGCGCCATTGGCGCCTTTCGTTATTTTACTCCGTGTCCGACTGCCGCGGTCCATACCTGGTACCACCGTTCCCTGTTTAAAGAGACTTTACTGGCTTCGACCAAAGGACGAATGTTATCTATTTTTCCGGAGCCGGTAATGATTCTTGGCTGGCTAGGTATCGCCAACACCCAAGCATAGATAAGCTCAGCCAATGAAGAGACACCAACCTCTTCCATCACCTCACCCAAGCTTTCTGATAATCGCTGAGTAACCTCATCCTGTGGGTCAAACAATCTACCACCTCCCAAACAAGACCAGATCATTGGACGGATGCGGTTTTGGTAGCATTGATCGAAAAGGCCATTGTCCAGAGCTTCTGTCTGAAAGGGGGAAAACTCAAACTGATTGGTACATAACGTCACATCCAGCGCGTCTTGCAATAGCGAGAATTGGGACACACTGAAGTTGGACACACCGAAACGGCGGACTTTACCCTGCTGCTTTAGTGTATTTAATGCCTCATTCACTTCCTCTACATCCATCAGGTAGTCTGGACGGTGCAACAGCAAGGTATCGACGTAATCCGTTTTAAGCGCTTTCAACGAATGATTGACCGACGACAGGATAGTTTCTTTGGAAGAGTCGTAATGGCTGACGCTGCGAGCATCAAGAGCACCGTTGCCTACACCTCGAATGCCGCACTTGGTAATGATGTTAACCCGGCTTCGTAATGTCGGTGAAAGCGCTAATGCTTCACCAAAGCTTTCTTCACTGCGATAAACATAGGCATGATCAAAATCGGTCACACCAATATCAATGAGCTCGCAGATAAAACGGTTCAACGCCTGGTCGGAAAGCCCCCACGCACTTGTGCGCCAAAAGCCAGCAATTATCGATTTATCACCATTCTCTGCCTGCATCATTGTGATCCTCTTCGCCTTCAAAAGTGCCGAGAATAAAGGCTTTCAGCAAAGTAAGAGTAATGAAGTAGCAACAGGTGCGAGAGACAACCCAAACTTTTCGGTTCCATCTACTTTTCAGACAACGTGAAGTGCTTCGAAGAGACATCCGCTTTCGGGGCTTTGTCTTCGCCACCTCCAAATGTAAGAAACGTTTGGTGGGGTTTCCTTTAGCTAGGAAGAACAGTTTCATTTAACGCCACACTAAACCCGTTTCTACTCTGCTCAGGGAGACATTGCTAACGGAGGATTGAAAAACACAGTTCGTTAGTGACTGGCTGTCATTCAATGAGCTTGCTTCCACTTTCCCGCCAATTTTATTCGGCCTCTCATCGCCTTTTCCATTAACCATCCACCGAACTTTTTTATTCCAACAGCGCCATAACCAAGCCTGTTTCTGTTTAGGGAAAATGATCTGACAGCAGCGCAAAATCTGACATTTCTACTGGTTAACATGCGGCATTTTTGCACCTTCTCCCGTGGTGTAATTTCAGGTAACGAAGCGTTTCACCGTGATCTTTATTTCAAATCGCTTTTTGTACTCCTCCTATGATGGTCGCCGAATTGAAGAGGCCGGTCTTGGCCTTTTGCAGATAACCTGACAGGTGTGAAAATGACGTTTAAATTGGCTCCTCTTTCTGCATCCATCCTGCTTTCACTGGCACTTGCCGCCCCTGTTACTGCTGCCCCCTCAAGCAGTGACTTACTTCAGCAATACACTAACGTTCTCGACCGAACTGGCGACCCACAATTTCTGCGTGACTACGACAGTTACAGCAACCTTAAATACAACGCCTTTGTCGATAACGGTGCCTGGCATGGCCACCTGCTGCCTACCGATGAAAAAGGCTATGGCGCAGTAGGCGGCATCATGCAGGTCACGCAGGAATACGCCCACTACCTGTCAGATCAAGCCTTCGATAAAATAGTACTGACTGACAACAAAAGCGGCGAGGTGATTGATTTTTCATCCGCACAAGCGAACATCTACAGTACGCCGGACGCCTTGGTACAGGAATTGACGACACCCAGCCTGAAAGTGACCATGACCCTGCGATTTGTCACCGACCGCACATCCTTGCTTGAAACCAAATTTGAAGATTTAAGTGGCAAAAACCGTCATTTCACTGCTGAATGGCAAGGCGAATTGCTTTCCCATGCCCTTTCGAGCCAGCCGACAAAAACCGTTGACGAGTTCTACCCTGATTACGGCCGTAAACTCACGAAAAACAGACTGGGCCTGACCATTTCCAGCAACGAAATGAAAGGCAACTGGGCGATTCGCAATGATGCAGATTCCGCGTTCGTGATTGCCCGTTCGGTCAAAACCGACACTGACATTGATGGTCTTGCGTACACCGAAACCGCCAAGATCAAGGTGAAACACAACAAAAACACCCGCATTTTCACCACCTTCTCGCATTTGCATAACGCCGAAGAAGTGGCCGCCGAAAGTCCAAAAATCAAAGCCATCCTGAAAAAGCCTGATACCTACATGGAAGCGGCAAAGACACGTTGGACGGAGTATCTCAGCAAGGGCCTGACTAACGAGCAGGCAACACAAGCGCAAAAGCGTGTTGGCGTGAAAGCCATGATGACACTGAACAGCAACTGGCGCGCCGCAGCTGGTGACGTAGAACATGACACCGTGACCCCTTCGGTCACGGGACGCTGGTTCTCCGGCAACCTGACCTGGCCTTGGGATACCTGGAAACAAGCCTATGCCATGGCGCACTTCAACCCAGACGTCGCGATGGAAAACATTCGCACCGTGTTCCAGTATCAGGTGCAGGAAGATGACGTTATCCGCCCACAGGACAAAGGCTACCTGCTGGATGTGGTGACTTATACTGCACCGGAATCCCGCGGTGGTGCGGGCTCTGAAAACTGGAATGAGCGCAACACCAAGCCATCATTGGCAGCCTGGGCGGTGATGGAGATTTATCACGCCCTTCGCGATGAATTTGACCGCCAGGCAGATGCACAGGCATGGATTGATGAGATGTATCCAAAGCTTGTTGCCTACCACGACTGGTGGCTGTCCAACCGAGATCACAACGGTAACGGCGTGCCAGAATACGGTGCAGCAGTCGACCCGGCCCACAACACAGAAGATGGCCGTATGTATGTGGAAGTGGTCACGAAAGAAGATCTTGGCGCCAAGTTTGGTGCAGATGCCGTCTTGATCGGCAACGTGAATGGCGAGCGTCAATATCAGGTTATCGGTGTGGATAACTATAACCGTGTGCTGGATGAAGTAATTTACTCCGATCTCCATGTTGGCGCTCAGGAAGCCGCTGGCTGGGAATCCGGCATGGACAACGCCGCACGCTTTGGTTTTATCTATGAAGACCAACTGCAAGCCTACGCTGACAACACCTACAACGGCGATGTGGAACGCGCACGCAGAGACTGGCAAGTCCGCTTTGGCGAGAACCGCGATGCTGAAACCAATGCGCTACTTGGCTTCTCTATGTTGCAGGAGTCGGTTGATCAGGCCTCTTACATGTACTCAGATAACTTCTATCTGGCGGACATGGCTGAGCGTGTATCGGTTAGTGTAGACGGTAAAGAGCGCGCACAAGAGTTCCGCACTGGTGCAGAACAAATCAAAACTTACATCAATACCTGCATGTTCGACGAAGCGACTGGCTTCTATTACGACATCCGCATGGTGGATCAAAATGGCAAGGACACCGCCTACGAGAAGAACGGCATCATCTGTGCGGGCGAACCACTGGTCGAACGTGGCCGCGGCCCGGAAGGTTGGGGGCCGCTGTTTAACGGCGCAGCTACCCAGGCGCAGGCTGATAGCGTGATCCGCACGATGACAGACCCAGACGAGTTTGCTACCTCGGATGCCTTCCCGGGTTACGGTATTTCCCTGCCTACCGCGAGCCAGACCAACCCGGCTTATGGCAAAGACATCTACTGGCGCGGCCGGGTATGGCTGGATCAGTTCTACTTTGGCGTAAAAGCGATGGAGAAATACGGCTACGGTCCAGAAGCGGTGCAAATGGCACATCAGCTGTTTGAAAACGCCGAAGGCATGACAGCCGACGGCGCCATTCGAGAAAACTATAACCCGGAAACGGGCGCGGTTCAGGGGGCTTCTAACTTCTCATGGAGTGCGGCGCACCTGTACATGCTCTACCGTGACTTCTTCTGATTGAAGGGTCTCAAAAAACAAAACGCTCCCATTAGGGAGCGTTTTTGTATGCATTGATTGATACAGCTTAAACGTGCTGCCCTGCTACCCAGCCTGAGCTCCAGGCCCATTGGAAGTTGTAGCCACCGAGCCAACCGGACACATCCATGACTTCGCCGACAAAATAGAGTCCCGGGACTTTCTTGGTTTCCATGGTTTTTGATGAAAGCTCGTCGGTATCCACGCCGCCAAGCGTCACTTCTGCCGTGCGGTAGCCTTCGGTGCCATTTGGTGCGATGTGCCACTGATGCAGATAATCGCCAAGCGCGCTAATGTCTTTCGGGTTTAGCTGCTTAAGAGGCTTATCCTGAATGTCACCACGTTCGATCATGGCTTCCACCAGACGCTTTGGCAGTAATCGCGCCAAACTGTTTTTCAGACTCTGTGCGGGATGCTTGTCGCGCATGGCGTTGATGGTTTCCACCACGTCTAAATCTGGCAGCAGGTTGACCTCCACTTTCTCGCCCGGCGTCCAGTAAGAGCTCACCTGAAGAACCACAGGGCCAGATAAACCGCGGTGAGTAAACAGAAGGTTTTCTTTAAACAGCACGCCGCTTTCGGTGGTAATGGTCACGGGAATCGCGATACCGGACAAATCAGCAAACGCCGCTTTGTCTTTGTCATGCAGGGTAAACGGCACCAGACCAGCAGTCGTCGGTATACGTGCCAGCCCGAACTGCTCGGCGATTTGGTAGCCAAACGGGGTGGCACCGAGCTTCGGCATGGAAAGACCACCGGTTGCCACCACCAGTGACTGGCAGCTTACCGTGTCCGTATCCAGCTTCAGGGTGAAGCCGTCTTCTGTCTTTTCGATATCATGCACATCGCAGCGGTAACGCTGTTCAACGGTCGGCAGGTCGCACTCTTTCAGCAGCATTTCAACGATGTCTTTGGCGGAGTCGATACAGAACAGCTGGCCATGCTCGCGCTCTTCCCACGCAATGCCGTATTCGTTGACCATGGAGAAGAAATCCCACTGGCTGTATTGCGCCAGTGCAGATTTCGGAAAGTGCTTGTTACGGCAGACGAAGTTAGCAGCTGAGACATCATAATTGGTGAAGTTGCAACGGCCACCGCCGGAGATCAGGATTTTCCGACCCGGTTTTTTGCCGTTATCGACCACCAGCACATTGCGACCACGCTTACCTGCCTGCGCGGCACACATCAGGCCTGCTGCGCCTGCGCCAATGATCACTACATCATACTGCTTCATCTTTATTGCCCATTACACGAAATCGGGCGGCATTGTAGCCGCCCGAGCACCTTGGAGCCAGTCTAGTTTTTGTCCGGCGCTGGCGCCAATTCGGGATTGAGCGGGATCTGCGCTTCCATGCCATCATCACGGTCAAAGGCGATGGTGCGGGTCGGGAAGGCAAAGTCGGCACCATGTGCATGAACAATCTCGACAATTTTCAGCATCACGTCCTGCTTCACTTCATGGTATCTCGCCCAGTTGATGGTTTTGGTGAAGGTGTAGATAAAAAAGTTCAGTGATGAACCTGCAAACGCATCAAAATTCACCATCAGGGTAGCGTTCTGCTCGATGTCCGGATGGGTCTCCAGCATCTTTTTCACATCGGCGACGATAGCTCCCATCTTGTCGGCATCTTTGTAGCGGATACCGATGGTTTCGTTGATGCGACGATTACGCATCCGCGACGGGTTCTGAACCACGATATTGCTGAACACCGAATTCGGTACATAAAGCGGGCGGCTTTCAAACGTGCGGATCATGGTCATTCGCATACCGATACGCTCAACCGTACCTTCTATGTGTCGGTCTGGAGAGTTAATCCAGTCGCCGACACTGAAGGGTCGGTCGAAGTAAATCATCAGGCCGCCGAAGAAGTTCGACAGCAAATCTTTCGCCGCCAGACCGACAATCAGGCCACCGACACCACCAAAGGTGAGAAGACCTGTCAGGCTGATACCAA
Source organism: Grimontia sp. AD028 (assembly GCF_000973155.1). Taxonomy (NCBI): domain Bacteria; kingdom Pseudomonadati; phylum Pseudomonadota; class Gammaproteobacteria; order Vibrionales; family Vibrionaceae; genus Grimontia; species Grimontia sp. AD028. Next base: position 29,658 of record NZ_LASY01000020.1, read on the forward strand.
ACTCTTGCAGCAGCGTCAGCACACCAATAAAGGCAAGCAGAAGGCGCATCACATGACCAATGGCGGACACTGTGGTCTGATCGCGTTTATCCGACTGGGACAGGTACGCTTCGATAGCATTCACCAAACGCAGCATGACCCAGAGCATCAAAACGATGAGCAGTACGCGCCGGGAAACGCTCAGCCAATCCGTACCGACTTTGGCACCCACATCTATCAAACTGCCCATCGCAAAGGTTGTCGGCCATAGCCAGATAAACACGCTCACTGGCGTACTAACGGCCTTTAATACAATTTCGTCCCACTGGGTACGGGTTTTCTTAGAGACTTCCAACAGCTTACTGAACACCAATCGCCATACCAGCCAAGCGATTGCCGCTGCACCAAGCATCAGACCGACATGTTCCAGCCAATCAAAATTGAATCCCTCAGCACTTTGCTGCCACCACGTAAGAAATCTATCCAAAGCCTGCTCCGACGTTATGAGTTTGTTCTGGTTCAGAAGGTTAACAAAAAAAACGCTGGCATCTGCCAGCGTTTTCCGAGATTTGAGTTTGCGATGGTTTTTCTCGCTTTAAAGTCCTGCAAATGCCACAAAAAAGAGGGACATAACCAGTGCAAGCACCAGCGCCGTCGAAAGAATGAAAAGGTGGCGGACTTTGTTGCACTTGGCAATAAACGCATCGTCGTGGTGATGCAAATATTCCTGGCTTCGAATGTAATGAAACAGACGCTTCTGGCGGCTGATATCGCCTTGCGGCGCAAAAAAGTTATTGCCGCGTGCCACTTGTTGATACAGCAGAGGATTGGCGTCCCGCAACATTACCAGCAAGGTTCGCAGCGAGCTCAGATAGCGCATGATGTTAACCAGTGTGACGAAAAAAATCGCAATAATCAGGGCGTCTCCGCTCATGGTTCATCTCCCAGTATTACTGATGTGCAGCCCTATTAGGATTGCCCACCACAGAGGCAGTTCACGAAATACTGCGCCTGTCAGATAAAACTCAATGAAGAACAGGGTCTTTCCGTCTTCCCCCAAATCCGTTTTGCGCTCGCTTAGCGAAAATGCAAACCGATAGACCAGACTGAATGGATAGATACGACAATCTGGTATCAGATGGCTCAACCTCTCCGTAATGAGGTGTTATCCACGCTGCTGTCTCCATGGTTTGAGACCTGCGTTTTGCCATCACACGTCACCCTTAGTGATTTAGTTTTCGGCTCCGTGTTTTATTTAAGTATAGATTTGATGCAGAAAACGCCAACTCAAAGTGCATATTCTTTGTGCTTTGAGCTGGATTCCAGATAAGCGATTGTTTTTCTTTTTTATCAATCTGATAGCTATTCTATCTATAGAGGGAAAGCTGTTTTTCCCAGAAAAATCATGCACTGGTAGTCGAGTCACGCAATGCGCATCGGCAGTGGGATCCAGGCAACAGTCTTCGCACAGGGACAGTGGTAATTTTCACCTGTAATCATTGGCTTAATGGGGAGTCAGGCTATGGGCTATAAACACATTTTGGTGGCAGTGGATTTGTCATCTGACAGTGAGGTGTTGGTGCAAAAAGGTGCGGCTCTGGCAGCTCCTTTGGGCGCAAAACTCTCGCTCATTCACATTGATGTGAACTATGCGCAGCTCTATACCGGCCTTATTGATGTGAATTTGGTAGAAACCCGCAACCGCATCATTGATGAAGCGCAGTCCCAGTTAAATGCACTGGCAAGACATGCCGATTATCCTGTTGCGCATACGCTGGTTGCCAGTGGCGATCTGGCGGATGAAATCACGGAGTCCATTAGCCACTACGAGTTTGATTTAGTGCTTTGTGGTCATCATCAGGACTTCTGGAGCACCCTCATCTCGTCGGCCAAACAGCTTATCAACAAAACGCCGGTCGACATGCTGATGGTGCCACTGCCAAGCTGATCGCGACGCTCCTCCGTCCAGCATAAGATCGCTACACATTGCCGCCAAGTTCATTAGAATTGGCGGCAATTTTAATGATTTTAGGGAAAGAAAATGGGGTATTTATCGTTTGTCACCCTGCTATGGGCGTTTTCATTTAGCTTGATTGGCGTGTATCTCGCCGGACAGGTCGACGCTTGGTTTTCCGTTGTCACCCGTGTGGCACTCGCGGCACTGGTTTTCCTGCCGTTCCTGCGTCTGAAAGGCGTACCTAAACCACTGATGCTGAAACTGATGGCCATCGGTGGCATTCAGCTTGGCTTGATGTACTGCTTTTACTACCAGTCTTTCCTCTACCTTTCTGTACCGGAAGTCTTGCTGTTCACGGTTTTCACACCGGTCTATGTCACCCTCACCTACGATTTACTGAACCGTCGTTTCTCGCCTTGGTATTTGATAACAGCGGCATTAGCGGTATTAGGTGCGGTGGTGATCAAGTTCGCTTCCGTAAACCCGAACTTTATGCTGGGCTTCTTGATTGTTCAGGGTGCAAACCTCTGTTTTGCAATCGGTCAGGTCGGCTACAAGGTAGTGATAGAGCGTGCCGAAATTGAAGTGCCTCAGCGTACTGTGTTTGGTCTTTTCTACCTTGGCGCTCTGTGCGTTGCCCTGCCTGCGTTCCTACTGCTTGGCAGCACCGATAAATTGCCCACCACCAATCTGCAGTGGGGCATTCTGATTTACCTTGGCACTATCGCTTCCGGTTTGGGCTATTTCCTGTGGAACAAGGGTGCGACCCTTGTGAATGCCGGCGCGCTGGCCGTGATGAACAATGTGTTGGTGCCAGCAGGTATCATAGTGAATGTACTGATTTGGAACCGTGATGCAGACCTGATGACACTGGCGTTTGGCGGTGTGGTGATTCTGGCGTCGCTCTGGCTCAATGAAACCTGGGTGAAAAAGAAAGTCGAAGCGACCGCTTAATTCTTCCAAGCCTATAAACAAAAACACCGCCATCTGGCGGTGTTTTGCTATTTGACCTTCGCGCTTGGCTGAGCACTTACAGGAAAGCGTAAGCATCCGCAAACAAGTGGTCTCGCTCTGCGCCACGTTCGTTACAGAACATCTCGCGGGCCGCGCCTGCCATTTCAAATCGACCTGCGATGTAAACATCGTACGCAGACAGTGATACGAAATCTTCCATCACGGCTTCGAGCACGTTGCCCACTTTGCCATTCCAGGCTTCCGGTGCATTTTCAACCACCGGGATGTAGTTCAGGAGGCCGTTCTTCAGTGCCAGTGCTTCCATTTCGTCATTGGCGTAGAGCTGGCTCGCATCGCGGCCCCCCCAGTATAGGAAGATAGGCTGCGCAAAGTTCTGGCTCAGGCAATGGTCAACCATACTGCGTACGTAAGAGAAGCCCGTACCACCCGCAATCAAGACCAGCGGGCGCTGGCGTTCTTCACGCAGCCAGGCATCACCGTGTGGCGCTTCAATCACAAAAGAGTTGTCGCCTTTTTCCAATGTCGCTTTAGCCGCTTTCACCACGTCCATCGCGTAGGCATTTTCTTCTGCCGCGCCGATGTGCAGTTCCAGCTCATGGCCGTTCTGGCGACATGGGCTGCTGGCAATCGAGAATGGACGCTTGTCTTTCTCACCCATCACTGCCAACAGGTATTGACCTGCTTTGTAGCTCACTGGCTGTTCAGGCTTCAATAAAATTCGATAAGTGTTATTGGTCAGTGACGACACTGACGTAACTTCACATTTAATAGTCATCGCTTTCCTCAAAACTAACCACCAGATCACTGCATGGAATGGCCTGACAGGCAAAGATCCAGCCTTGTTGTTTTTCCTGTTCAGTCAGCATTGGTTCGAGATGATATCTCACCTCGCCTTCAACCAGCCGACACAGGCAGCTTGCACAAGCCCCAATCTGGCAACGGTTAGGAAAAGGTACCCCTGCGTCGAGCGCGCCTTGTAATAATGTCTGGTGTCCGGATACGGTAAATTGCGTTCCGGCAGGCATCAGGTGTACCGCATACATGTTCTAGAGACCCAGTTTATCCCACATTTCATCAACATTCGCGACAGTTAGCGGGTCTTTGCTGATAGGCGTTCCCCACTCACGAACCGACTCACCCGGCCATTTGTTGGTCGCATCTAATCCCATTTTAGACCCCGGACGCAGAGCCTGAGACTCATCATCCTGCGCGTTTGCGCGCAACAGGGTATCACGAGCGGGATCCATTCGGGTGGTTATTGCCCAAATTACATCGTTCCAGTCGCGGATGTTGACGTCTTCCTCATCAAACGCCATCACAAACTTCACGTCAGCCACTTCCCCAAGTGAATTCCAAATCGCCTCGATGATTCGCGGGCCGTCGCCGAGTGCCTGTTTCTTGATGGTCGCCATCACCATGCCATTGGCATGCGCTTCCGGTGGCAGGTAAATATCCGTCAGTTCACTGTGTGCCGCTTTAAGAGCAGCAACGCGGGATTCAATCTCTTCACTGTCCGCGACACGAGCGTCGTCATTGGCGTAACCTGAAAGCTCAGCTTCCCACTTCTTGGTGACATCCAAGCCCATTTTTGAGCCCAAGCCGACAACAGGGGATGCAAAGTCCAAGGAATCAATTGGCGTGTGCTCAATCATCAGGGTATCGCGCACCGGATCCATGCGGGTCGTCATCGCATGAGCCACACTGTGCCAGTCACGGGCGTCCACGTCTTCATCACAAACAATCACATACTTGGTGTACATAAACTGGCGAAGGAATGACCACACACCCATCATCACGCGCTTGGCATGACCTGGGTACTGCTTCTTCATGGTCACCACTGCTGCGCGGTAGGAGCAGCCTTCCGGTGGCAGGTAGAAATCGACGATCTCCGGGAACTGCTTTTGCAAAATAGGCACAAACACTTCGTTCAGTGCCACACCCAGCACCGCAGGTTCATCCGGCGGACGTCCGGTGTACGTGCTGTGGTAAATCGGCTTCTGGCGCATGGTCACATGAGTCACAGTAAACACGTGATGGCGTTCAACCTCGTTGTAGTAACCAGTGTGGTCACCATAAGGGCCTTCATCCGCAAACTCATTTGGGTCGATGTAGCCTTCCATCACAATTTCCGCGCTCGCAGGCACGTCCAAATCGTTACTCAGGCTTTTCACCACTTCGGTTTTACTACCACGCAATAGGCCAGCAAACGCGTATTCAGACAGGGTGTCCGGCACTGGGGTCACCGCGCCAAGAATGGTTGCCGGATCGGCACCATAAGCGACTGAAACCGGGAAAGGTTTACCTGGATGGGTTTCCATCCATTCACGCAGGTCGAGCGCGCCGCCACGGTGCGCCAACCAACGCATGATGACTTTGTTCTTACCGATTTTCTGTTGGCGGTAAATTCCAAGATTCTGGCGCTTTTTGTTAGGGCCACGGGTAATAGTTAATCCCCAGGTCAGCAATGGTGCCACATCACCCGGCCAGCAGCTCATTACCGGAATTTTATCGAGATCGACTTCATCGCCCTGCCACACCACTTCCTGACACGGGGCTTTGCGAAGACGCTTTGCGGGCATGTTCAGTACCTGACGGAATACAGGCAGCTTTTCAATGGCGTCTTTGAAGCCTTTTGGTGGTTCAGGCTCTTTCAGGTAGGCCAGCAATTTGCCGACTTCGCGCAGTTCTTTCACTTCTGTGCGCCCCATCCCCATTGCCACGCGCTTCGGTGTACCAAACAGGTTGGCCAATACAGGCATGTCATAGCCGACAGGGTTTTCGAATAAGAGTGCAGGCCCACCGGCACGCAGGACGCGGTCGGCAATTTCGGTCATTTCCTGATCTGGGCTGACAGGGTGAGAGATGCGTTTAAGCTCGCCCACAGATTCCAGGTGGTCGATAAATGCGCGTAAGTCAGTAAATTTCATAACCTTCCCGGTTGAGGTGTGTTGGTTCGATTATAACGAGCCGATAAAACCTGAACAGGCGGATATGTAAGAATTCTTAAGGCAATTAGCCTTCTACCTGTTCCAGTCCATTGCGGATGTTTCTGCGAGTCACGCCAGAGGTCGTTTGTTCGAGCTCACGCAGCCATTCTGTATGACCTTTGCGGGCGATCAGCTCAACAACGTTTTTACCTCGCTGACGATCGGCGATTTGCTTTTGCAGGAAGTCTTTAACGTTTTGAGGCAAAGGGTGCAATCCCGCGAGCTGTCGCACAGCCGTTTCCGCCAGTACGGGGTTGACGGTGGCGGCGATCATCAGCTCGATATGCTTGTTGGAAATAGGCGGCATTTCGAGTTTCTGGAGGGCAGCCAAACTATAACTGTCTGTGCGGCGAAGCCACAACAAGTCGTACACTTTGGGCTTGTCGCTTTTCTCAGCAAGCGCTGCAAGCAGTGCATTGTCTGGGCTCCATACCATGTTTTTGTCATCAAGGTACAAAGTGACCAACTTATCCAACTGGGTTTGATTGAGTGTGGGTACGAGAGTGACGATCGCTTCACGACGCAACGCGTAGTCATTCGAGGAAAAAGAGAGCCACTTCGACAGGTTAAGCTGGTTGTAGTTGAGAAGGCGCATCGCCTCATCCTGCATCAACTTGATTTGCCAACGGTTGAGTACCCATTTCGCTTCCCCAGCGTAGTTAAACGCCGGCATGGTGACCCAAAAGCCATCCCCCTGACTTTTCACCAGGTATTTGGGTTGTTGTCTGCTGATGGTTACCAGAAACTTTTCGCGCTCTGGTGTCATGGTTGAAAAATCGAGCGCCCTGCGAGCCAGAACGGTCAAGGCTTCTTCTTTTTGAAGTTCAGGCAGGGAGTCCAGGTACGTATTAAGCGCATCGATGTCGTTTTCATCGAACAATTTCGTGGCACGCAGGATTTTGGAGACGGAGGCAGGATCGGCCATGTGTGCTGCCACGTCGTTGGGAGAAAGCGTCACAGCACGTGACACCCCAAACAACAGGGTTGGCAACATAACAGCGAATAAAATCAGTAATCGTTTCATCCCGGAAATCCTACGTCAGCCTATCCATTTACGCTGACTGGTTGGCGATTTGCCTCAATTCTGATGATCTGTATCAGTTTTGGCAACTAATAAGATTGTAATTAGAGAACAATCCGTTTGTCAGCCTAATAAAAAAGCACCGCATTGGCGGTGCTTTTTTATCAATTTGAAACGCTTACGACTTCTGACGACGCATGGCTTCGAAGAACTCGTCGTTGGTTTTGGTCATTGCCAACTTGTCGATCAGGAACTCCATGCCTTCGATTTCGCCCATTGGGTGAACAATCTTACGCAGGATCCACATCTTCTGAAGTTCGTCAGGCTTGGTCAGCAACTCTTCGCGACGGGTACCTGAACGGGTGAAGTCGATAGCAGGGAAGACACGCTTCTCCGCAATCTTACGGGACAGGTGCAGTTCCATGTTACCTGTACCTTTAAATTCTTCGTAGATAACTTCATCCATCTTAGAACCGGTATCAACCAGTGCCGTCGCGATGATAGTCAGGCTGCCACCTTCTTCTACGTTACGTGCCGCACCGAAGAAACGCTTCGGACGGTGCAGTGCGTTGGCGTCCACACCACCGGTCAGTACTTTGCCTGAGCTTGGTACCACGGTGTTGTATGCACGTGCCAGACGGGTGATGGAATCCAGCAGGATAACCACGTCTTTCTTATGCTCAACCAGACGCTTGGCTTTCTCGATCACCATCTCAGCAACCTGTACGTGACGGCTTGCTGGCTCGTCGAAGGTTGAGGCAACCACTTCACCTTTAACCAGGCGCTGCATCTCGGTCACTTCTTCCGGACGTTCGTCGATAAGAAGTACCATCAGCTCACACTCAGGGTGATTGTAGGCAATGCTCTGCGCAATATTTTGCAGCAGCATGGTTTTACCCGCTTTTGGCGGTGCCACAATCAGACCACGCTGACCTTTACCGATTGGCGATGCCAGATCCAGCACACGTGCTGTGATGTCTTCGGTTGAACCGTTACCGCGCTCCATCACCATACGCTCGTTGGCGTGCAGTGGGGTCAGGTTTTCAAACAGGATCTTGTTACGCGCATTGTCAGGCTTGTCGTGGTTAACTTCGTTCACTTTCAACAGTGCGAAGTAACGCTCACCGTCTTTCGGTGGACGAATTTTGCCTGAAATGGTGTCACCGGTACGCAGGTTGAAACGGCGAATCTGGCTTGGCGACACGTAGATGTCATCCGGGCCTGCCAGGTAAGAACTGTCTGCGCTGCGCAGGAAGCCGAAACCGTCCTGAAGAATTTCCAGCACACCGTTACCAAAGATATCTTCGCCGCTTTTCGCGTGCTGCTTAAGGATGGCAAAGATGATGTCTTGTTTACGGAGGCGGGCAAGGTTCTCAAGGCCCATGCTTTCGCCCAAGGCTACAAGCTCAGAAACGGCCTGATTCTTCAGTTCGGTAAGATTCATAGTGGTAGGTGTCTTGTCAGTCAAATTTGAGGTCTGAGTTAGTTAGGGTTTAGCGATCAAGGGTGTGATCGAGGAATGAACAGAAATGTACAATTTACGTGCAATAAGTTAGCACCAGATTGGAAAGCTGTCTAGCTGGCGGAAAGAATTAAGCCGTGCCCGGGGATGGTCACGGCTTCTCTGTCACATTACAGGTTTGCGTCCAAGAACTCTTTCAGTTGAGTTTTAGACAGTGCGCCAACCTTAGTTGCCGCCACGCCACCGTCTTTGAACAGCAGCAGCGTTGGAATACCACGGATACCGAACTTAGGTGGTGTACCTGCGTTCTGGTCGATATTCAGTTTACCAATAGTGACTTTCCCTTCGTATTCTTCAGCGATCTCGTCAAGAATCGGGGCGATCATCTTACAAGGACCACACCACTCTGCCCAAAAATCAACCAGTACAGGGCCTGCAGCATTGATAACATCTGCGTCGAAGCTGTCGTCGGTCAGCTGCAAAATCTTGTCGCTCATCTTTCACTCCAATGATTATTTTTTGTCACTGGTGATATACCAACCAGTAAATCATCGCACTATTTGAATGTATTCACTATCGTATTGCAAGCCTAAGCTGATATTCTATGCGGATGAAAATGACGCATCTCACAGAGCAGAAATTTGCCGACTTCGGTCTTCACGCCGATGTTATCAAGGGTTTGGAAGAAAAAGGGTTTCATAATTGTACCCCTATCCAGGCTCTGGCATTGCCGGTCCTGCTCACCGGCCAAGACATTGCAGGACAGGCCCAGACGGGCACAGGTAAGACGATGGCATTCCTGACTGCGACTTTCCACCATTTGCTGACAACGGAGGCACCTGCCGACCGCAAGAAAAACTGTCCGCGCGCTATCATCATGGCACCAACGCGCGAACTTGCGATCCAGATCTATAACGATGCTGCTCCGCTGCTGGCTTCAACCTCTCTGACTGCGGGTCTTGCCTACGGTGGCGAAGCTTATGAGAAGCAAAAAGAAGTACTGGAAGGCGGCGTTGATATCCTGATCGGTACCTGTGGCCGTATTATCGATTTCTACAAACAGCGCGTGATTGACCTGAGCGGCATTCAAGCTGTTGTGCTTGATGAAGCAGACCGTATGTTCGATCTGGGCTTTATCAAAGATATCCGCTTCCTGTTCCGTCGTATGCCAGCACCGGCAGACCGTCTGAACATGCTGTTCTCCGCGACCCTTTCTTACCGCGTGCAGGAACTGGCGTTTGAGCACATGACCAACCCAGAGCATGTTGTGGTTGAGCCAGAGCAAAAGACCGGTCACCGCATTAAGGAAGAACTGTTCTACCCGTCGAACACCGACAAGATGCGCCTGCTGCAAACCTTGATTGAGGAAGAGTGGCCGGAGCGTGCGATCGTGTTTGCAAACACCAAGCATCGCTGTGAAGACATCTGGGGTCACCTGGCAGCTGACGACCTGCGTGCAGGCCTGCTGACTGGCGATGTTCCTCAGAAGAAACGCGTTAAGATTCTGGAAGAGTTCACCAAAGGCAATGTAGACATTCTGGTTGCAACCGATGTTGCTGCACGTGGTCTGCACATTCCTCAGGTAACCCACGTATTCAACTATGACCTGCCAGATGACTGTGAAGATTACGTTCACCGTATCGGCCGTACCGGTCGTGCGGGTGCAAGTGGTGCGTCTATCAGCTTCGCGTGTGAAGAATATGCCGTGAACCTGCCAGCGATCGAAGAATACATCGATCACGCCATTCCGGTATCTGAATACAATGAAGACGCCCTGCTGACTGACCTGCCTGCACCTATCAAGGTACATCGCCCACGTCAGGTAAACAGCCGCCGTAACACCTCCGGCAAATCCGGCTCACAATCACGTGGCCGCGGCCGTCGTCGCCCGTCGACCAACAAAGCGTAAATCTATCAGGGGTAACCACAGAGCATGGAAAACGCGCGTTCGCCCCTGTACGCTGCCATTGACCTCGGTTCAAACAGCTTCCACATGCTGGTTGTGCGTGAAGTTCAAGGCAGCGTACAAACGTTGGCAAAAATTAAACGTAAAGTACGCCTGGCCTCCGGCCTCGACAGCAATTTGAATCTCAGTGACGAAGCCATGCAGCGCGGCTGGGATTGCCTTTCATTGTTCGCTGAGCGCCTTCAGGACATTCCTTCAGACAACATCCGTATCGTCGCTACCGCTGCCCTTCGCAGCGCCAAAAACGCCGATGTGTTTATCAAGCGTGCCAACCAAATTCTTGGCCACTCCATCAATGTGATCACAGGTGAAGAAGAAGCCTGTACCATCTATCAGGGCGTGGCACACACCTCGGGTGGTAAAGGTAAGCGTCTGGTGGTCGATATCGGTGGCGCCAGTACCGAAGTGATTATCGGCGAAGGCTTTGATGCTGCGGCATTGACCAGTCTGGATATGGGTTGCGTGACCTGGCTGGAAAAGCACTTCAAAGATCGCTCACTCACCGAAAAGAGTTTCGACTCCGCCATTGAAGGCGCAAAAGCGGTGCTTTCCCCTATCGTCAAACGCTATCGCGAACTCGGTTGGGATGTCTGTGTCGGTGCCAGCGGCACCGTGCAGGCCTTGCAGGAGATCATGGTGGCGCAAGGTATGGACGAAACCATCACCCTGGCGAAACTCCAGCGCCTTCGCAAACAGGCAATTGGCTTTGGACAGGTAGAAGAGCTCGATATCGACGGCCTGACGTTAGAGCGTGCTTTGGTATTCCCAAGCGGTCTCTCTATCCTGATTGCGATATTTGAGGATTTAGGTATCGAGTCAATGACGCTGGCAGGTGGCGCACTGCGCGAAGGCTTGGTGTATGGAATGATGGATACAATGTCCGAACAGGACATCCGAAAGCGTACCATCCAGAGCATACAGTCTCGCTATCAACTGGACGACATCCACGCAGACAACGTCGCGAAGACAGCGCAAAGCCTGCTGCAACAATGCGGTGAAGGCTGGATTGCAGAGCCTGTCGCTCCCGTGATGCTTGATGCTGCTGCGAAGCTACATGAAATCGGAATGAGCATAGGCTTTAAAAAAGACGGTGAGCATGCCGCTTACCTGCTCGATAGCCTCGACCTACCCGGCTTTACCCGCGCGCAGAAAAAACTGCTGGCTGAAATGCTGCGCCACTACCGCGAGCAACTGGTTCCGATTGCGCCGCAAAGTGCGATTTCACCCAACAGCGCTAACCGCCTGCTGCGTCTTTTACGCATAGCGGTACTGCTCTGTCACCGCCGAGACAGTAAAGCGATTCCTGCTGTTACGCTGAAAGCAAACGGCGACTCGCTCGAACTGACGATGCCTGATAACTGGCTGAACGCAAATGTGCTGATGGCGACTGAGTTGACGCTTGAAGCAGAGCGCCAGAGCGATAACCACTGGCCGTTGACCATAGCGTAAGTCAATCGAAGGCACAAAAAAGCACGGTCAAGACCGTGCTTTTTCTTTTTGGGTTGATAATGGCGAGTTAAACGCCAATCCCGCTGTGGCGCAGCAGCGCATCCGGTGATGGCTCGCGACCACGGAAGCGTTTGAACAGCTCCATTGGCTCTTCACTGCCGCCGCGCTCAAGAATGTTCTCAAGGAACGACTGGCCGGTTTCAGTGTTGAAGATACCCTCTTCTTCAAAGCGGCTGAACGCGTCTGAAGACAGCACTTCCGCCCACAGATAGCTGTAGTAACCCGCACTGTAACCACCCGCAAAGATGTGGCTGAACGAGTGTGGGAATCGGTTCCAGTCTGGAGAAGGCACAACCGCGACCTGGCTCTTCACTTCTGCCAGCGTTTCTAACACTTTCGCCCCTTCTTCCGCGTCGAAACGGGTAAACAGGGTGAAGTCGAACAAGCCAAACTCCAACTGGCGCAACATGCCCATGGCAGAGTTGTAGTTCTTCGCCGCCAGCATTTTGTCCAGCATCTCTTTTGGTAGTGGCTCGCCGGTCTCATAGTGGCCGGAGATAAACGCCAGCGCATCTTCTTCCCAGCACCAGTTTTCGAGGAACTGACTTGGCAACTCAACCGCATCCCATGGCACACCGTTGATACCGGATACCGACGACACATCAACCTTGGTCAGCATGTGGTGGATACCATGGCCGAACTCGTGGAACAGCGTCACCACTTCATCATGGGTAAACAGCGCGGGTTTACCACCGATTGGCTTGTTGAAGTTACAGGTCAGGTAAGCGACCGGGCTTTGCAGCTCACCAGATTCGGTCACACGACGCACTCGGCATTCGTCCATCCAAGCGCCGCCACGTTTGTGTTCACGGGCGTAAAGATCAAGGTAGAAGCTGCCACGCAGTTCGCCTTTCGCATCGAAGATATCGTAGAAAGACACGGACTCATGCCACACGTCCACGCCGTCACGACGTTTAACGTCCATGCCGAACACACGTTTCAGCACTTCGAAAAGACCAGCAACCACTTTGTCTTCTGGGAAGTACGGACGCAGCTCTTCATCAGAAATGCTGTATTGATGCTGCTTAAGCTTCTCGGCGTAGTAACCCACATCCCAAGGCTCAAGCGTTTCCACACCGAAATTGTCTTTGGCGAATTGCTTGAGGGTATCGAATTCTTTTAAGCCCTGCGGGCGCGCTTTTTCCACCAGCTCGTTCAGGAAGGTCAGTACCTGATCGGTAGACGCCGCCATTTTGGTTGCCAGCGACAGTTCACTGTAGGTTGCAAAGCCCAGCAGACGGGAAATCTCACTTTTCAGCAGCAGGGTTTCATTGATGAGGTCGGTGTTGTCCCACTTGCCTGCATTTGGACCACGGTCAGATGCGCGGGTGGTGTACGCCTCGTACATTTCTGCGCGAAGCTCACGGTTGTCACAGTACGTCATGACTGGCAGGTAAGACGGAATGTCCAACGTCAGCACATAGCCTTCAAGCTCTTTGCTTTCTGCCTGCGCTTTAGCTGCAGCAAGCGCGGATTCAGGCATGCCCACCAGCGCGTTTTCGTCGGTCACATGCTTGGACCAACCCATGGTGGCGTCGAGCACATTGTTCGAGAAAGTCGACGACAGCTCAGACAATCGCTTGCTGATCTCACCAAAGCGGTGCTGCTCTTTAGGCGGCAGTGCAATACCGGAAAGCTCGAAATCGCGCAGAGAGTCTGTGATGGTCTTTTGTTGAGCTGGCGTCAGGGAGTCAAAATCATCACGCGCTTTGATCGCCTTGTAAGCATCATAAAGCGGCTTGTGCTGTCCAACCCAGGTCGAGTAGTCAGACAACATAGGAAGGCAGGCTTCATACGCCTCTCGTAATTCCTGACTGTTCACCACCGCATTCATATGGCCTATCGGTGACCAAATGCGACTTAGTCTGTCGTCGCTTTCTGCCAGTGCTGCACAGATGTTGTCCCAGCTTGGATCTGTGTTGTTTTCCAAAACCGCTTCAATCGCAGCGCGGCAATCAGCAATTGCCTGCTCGACGGCAGGTTGCACGTGCTCAGGTTTGATTTGAGAAAAAGGAGGCAAATCGTTAAACGACAGCAGCGGGTTGGACATAATGAGTTCCTTCATAATATTCAGTCTTAGTATTTATGAAGGCAATTAAGCGGCTTTTCAATGCTGAGGCTGGATCCATCCCTCCAATAAGCGATAATGCTCGACACTTTTCTATTTTCACCGGATATCGACATGCTCAGTTACCGCCACAGCTTCCATGCTGGCAACCATGCTGATGTGCTCAAACACATAGTTCAAAGCCTCATCATTGAATCGCTCAAGCAAAAAGACAAAGCCTTTGTCTACCATGACACCCATAGCGGTGCGGGTCGCTACGATTTATCTGACGAGCGCGCTGAGAAAACCGGTGAATACAAAGAAGGCATTGGCTTGATTTGGGAGTGCAACGATGCACCTGAAGCGATCAAACCTTACCTTGATACTATTCGTGCACTGAACCAAGGCAACAAACTGCGTTACTACCCAGGCTCACCGAAAGTCGGCCGCAGCCTGCTGCGCGAGCAAGATCGCGCTATTTTCACAGAGCTTCACCCTAGCGACTTCCCTCTCCTGCTTCAGGAGTTTCGCGGTGACCGCCAAGTAAAAATGTACAAGGAAGACGGATACGCACGTCTTAAAGCCAGCTTGCCACCCAAAGAGCGACGCGGAGTGGTGTTGATAGACCCACCTTACGAGCTCAAGCACGAATATCAGGACGTGGTAGATGCGATTGATGAGAGCGTGAAGCGCTGGGCAACCGGCACCTATGCGATTTGGTATCCGGTGGTTTACCGCAAAAATATCGACCTCATTACCAAAGGTCTGGAAAAGCTCGGCATCCGCAAAATCCTGCAAATCGAACTGGGTGTAGCGGAAGACAGTGAAGAGCGCGGCATGACAGCGTCCGGCATGATTGTGATTAATCCGCCATGGACGATGGAAGCACAGATGAAAGAAATTCTACCTTGGCTGCAAAGTAAAATTGCACCCGAGACAGGCCACCAATTAGTACAATGGGTAGTGCCTGAATAACATACGGATCTTGAAAGGTCTGATATTATCAGGGGATGCTAATGCTTCCCCGCTCAACGGGATTTAAGAATAACCAAACGGAGAAACTCATGGCCAAGCATTTTGATTATATTTGTATCGGCGGCGGCAGTGGCGGTATCGCCTCTGCAAACCGTGCCGCGATGTACGGTGCAAAAGTCGCGTTGATCGAAGCGCAACACCTCGGCGGCACCTGCGTAAACGTAGGCTGTGTACCGAAAAAGGTGATGTGGCACGGCGCGCAAATCGCAGAAGCCATCAAAATGTACGGCCCTGACTACGGCTTTGACACCACACTGAACAAATTCAGCTGGGACAAGCTGGTAGAAAACCGTGAAGCCTACATTGGCCGCATCCACACCTCTTATGAAAACGTGCTGGGCAAGAACAAAATCGAAGTGATTGAAGGCTTCGGCAAGTTTGTTGATGCTAAAACGGTTGAAGTAAATGGCGAGCACTATACCGCTGACAACATCTTGATTGCTGTCGGTGGCGCACCAACCATTCCAAACATTCCAGGTGCGGAACATGGTATCGATTCAAACGGCTTCTTTGAGCTGAATGAGCAACCAAAACGCGTTGCTGTAGTTGGTGCAGGCTACATCGCAGTCGAAATCGCCGGCGTATTGAATGCACTGGGCACTGAAACACACCTCTTTGTGCGTAAAGAGTCTCCACTCCGCAGCTTCGACCCGATGATCATCGATACCATCGTTGAAGTGATGGAAAAAGAAGGCCCAGCGCTTCATACCCA
Source organism: Grimontia sp. AD028 (assembly GCF_000973155.1). Taxonomy (NCBI): domain Bacteria; kingdom Pseudomonadati; phylum Pseudomonadota; class Gammaproteobacteria; order Vibrionales; family Vibrionaceae; genus Grimontia; species Grimontia sp. AD028. Next base: position 45,308 of record NZ_LASY01000020.1, read on the forward strand.
CTCGATTCCGAAAGAAGTGGTGAAAGAGTCTGACGGTTCACTGACCTTGCATTTTGAAAGCGGTGAGACCCACAACACGGATCTGCTGATCTGGGCAATCGGCCGTCATCCAGTCACAGAGAAAATCAATCTGGCTGCAGCAGGTGTTGAAACCAATGACCGTGGTTACATCAAAGTGGATGAGTTCCAGAACACCAATGTTTCTGGCATCTACTGTGTGGGTGACATCATGGAAGGCGGCGTCGAGCTGACGCCAGTCGCGGTTAAAGCAGGTCGTCAACTGTCAGAGCGCCTGTTCAATGGCAAAGCAGACGCCAAGATGGACTACGAGCTGATCCCAACCGTGGTGTTCAGCCACCCACCCATCGGCACTATCGGCCTGACTGAAGGCGAAGCAAAAGCGCAGTACGGCGAAGAGAATGTGAAGGTTTACACCTCCAGCTTCACCGCCATGTACACCGCCGTCACCCAACACCGTCAGCCATGCAAAATGAAGCTGGTATGTGCGGGAGATGACGAGAAAGTCGTAGGTCTGCACGGCATCGGCTACACCGTGGATGAGATGATTCAAGGCTTTGGCGTTGCGATGAAGATGGGCGCCACCAAAGCAGATTTCGACAGCGTAGTCGCGATCCACCCAACAGGCTCAGAAGAGTTTGTTACCATGCGTTGATCGCCAAGCGATTAAAAAGAGCCTCGCACTTGCGGGGCTTTTTTATGCTCCCAAATCAGATAAATAGTCAAAGCACTCCCTAACACTCCGCCAACTATCTCATCACGAGACTTGTAGCCAATTTGCCTGACCTCAAATACACCGTGCGCTAGATCACAATACAATATCTCGCCTGTTAAAATCTCTCAGATAAAACTCTCACAAAAAGAAGGTCTATTGAGCTTTCTGTCTCTTTCAAATAATTAGACCTTCATTCCAGAACGCTGAGTGCGACTGGTCAATTTATCTAAGTATCTATTCATATATTTATTCATTCCGGGTGAGAGATGAACTTTAAAACTTCTGTGTTAGCAGCATCAGTTGCTTTGATTCTGGCGGGTTGTGGTAGTGATGATTCAGCACCAATTACTGGCGGCGGCTCAACAGGCGGTACTTCTACTGAACTAGCAAAAAAGCCAACTATCGCAGTTCCTGAAAGCGGTCGATTCATCGATGCCCAAGTAGAAGGCTTGTACTACGTTCAGGGCGACTTGGCGAATGACGAAGGTCACCTGACAGACGAGACTGGCGCATACGATATTCTTGAAGGCAGCCCTCGTGTGAAATTTGTGCTGGGTAACCAATATGGTGGTCTGGTACTGGGTAGCGTTTCAGGTCGTGATATCAGCACGCCTTACGAAGTATTGGGCACGCAAGACCGCGTCATCTCTTTGGTTCGCTTGCTGCTGACTATCAACGAAAATGCTGATGACACGCTGATCCGCATCCCTACTGAAATTCAAGATGCTGCCGAAGATTCAAACCTCATTGAAGCACTGATGGCTATTGAACTGGATCGTTTAGAAGAAACCGTCGAACCATTGTTAATCGCTCTACAAATGACGATTAACGAACTGGTTACCGAAGAGACCGCGAAAGAACACCTTAAGAATTCGCTAGCTGGCTTGGAGCGTGGCTCCGACACCATTTTGACACACTGGGCAAAAGGCTCTAACTGGACTTTTGTACAACGCAGCGCGACGCAACGCATAGTTCAACCAAATACAAACGCATACGATAACCAACTGGTTATTCACGCTGACCGTTCGTTTGGTAACAACGTATTCGAAAAAACGAACGCGCCAGCATCCTCTATCTTTACTCTTCAGAGTGATAAGTTCATTGAGCGCGCAGGCTCTAATGACGGCTCCATCAGCAGTGACTACGCCCTAACTTATTTGAACTGTATTGCTAACGATGGCGAGTTTAGCTGGGTAGAAGAAAACGGAAATGAACTCCCAGCATGTAATGGTGACACCGACTATCCAAAGCCTGAGTGGGACGACGTTCTCTACCACTATGATTATGAGCTAGTGGATCCAGAAAGCACTATTACTGAAGACATTGCCCACTCTTGGGATGGCGTTGCTGAAATGGGTAACATGTACGAATGTATGGCGAACGCCAATTGCAGTGAAAAAGCACTGACCCGTTATCAAGAGCTTACACGTGATGATTCTGACGCACAGGATGGTTCTGCAATGCAGAAGGAAACACTTGTCGGCTCTTATGACCCTATCACTGATGTTTACACCGAAACGCGTACAAAAGAATACCTGAACGGAAACCACTTAGGTCGAGCTGTTGAAAGCATCAGTTTCACTTATCCAGTTGAAAAGCCGGGAGTAGACCGCTACGTCGACTTTATTGGTACCTGGGAAGCAACCGCGCTTAACCCTGTTTGTCCAGAGATGGTCGCAAAAGCAACCTTTACCTTCACTGAGGTGGGTTTGAGCATGTCTGGTGAGGAACTGAGCACCAACCAAGATGGCTGTTACATCAGCCAGTATGAAGAAGACGTGTACTCTTACGCTGAATTGGCGAGTATCGACTACTGGTGGTTTGGTACGAATGAAGCTGGTGCGTCGAAAGCAACACTAGACCAGCTTAACTCGACGATTCGTTGGAACGATCGCGAAGCAGATGACGTGGAAGACAACTTCAAGATCAACCGCTTCAGCTACATTCCTGCAGGTAAAAACTGGGACCAAGGCCTATTCTACCGTTTCACACTTGATGATAACGGAAACAAAATTGCGACAGAGACATTGCGCAAAATTGCTAATTGAGGTCAATTTACGCAAAAAAGCGGCCATCCGGCCGCTTTTTTCTCCCTATCACTCACACAACACATTCAATGTCAGCGTGTCAGATATTGCCACAAATGACATATCCAGTTTGATGTCGTAGACCTGCCCGTTACTGAGCCAGTAGGGATAAAGATCTGGCAGTGCTTTTGCACCATGCGATGTTGATATCGCCTTTCTCAGGCTCCTTTCTGACACCAGTTTTTTGCCGCTCTTGCGGCAGGCATTGTTGGCTTCCTGATACGTTGCCCGCCACCAGTCACGGCGGTTAATGGTGTATCGTGTATCCATGCCCGTGGGTTTGGGTGCCCAAAACCCTAAAACCTGTTCCTGATGCCTGATTGGCCCCTTCTTTACGGAAGCCGACGTTGTCTTCAATACTGTTTTTTTCACGCTTGGCTGATAACCCACCTGACGGATAAAGGCATCAGCGGTTTCAGCTTGGGTTCGCAAGCCGTTTCGCATTTCAATCGCTTCGCCAAAAGAATCAAAAGGCCCTGCTAAACATCGATACTGGCGTTCCTCTTTTCGGTAGAGCGCACCATTGATGGTCTCGCTCTGAGCAGGTAGTTCCGCATAAATGCCACATTGCACCCAAAACGCGCCATTCTTAGCTGGCTTTCTCCCCCATAACCCTTCGCCAATAGGACAGCTTTCGCCCACAACAGAGTAGCCCTCAGACGATTTTTCACCTTTGCAGCGAGCATCAAGATCCTCAGAAGCAAACGCAGAAGTGCTCAGTAAAATAAGGATACTTGAGAGAGCTAGCATCAAAACAGGGAGACTGCGGGAGTGCATGAATGATTTGCCTTTTTACTGCCGTACAACGAAAAACGCGTGCCTTCTTCGGAGCTATTTTAAAAGCGGCAGGCGACGAGGAGGGATTTAACGTTTGTTTCTACAGCAGAATTCACAACTCTGACCGAAGCCCAGCACCATTGCCTCACTGAGGCTCACAAAGCACCAGTAACGCTGATTCAAGTGAAAGCGGCATGGAAAGTCCCATCACGACGTCGAAGGCGCGCATTTCTGCCACCCAGTAAGGCAGTCTGCTTGGATAGGTACTTTTCCAATCCGGCGTGGATGACAGGGTTTTCAATGTCGATTCAGATACCAACTTCATACCATCTTGCCGACAAGCTTGATTGGCTTCCCTCAACGTGGCACGCCACCAGACGTTTTGTTTGGCACTGTAGCGCGGTTCATTAAGTTCTGGCTTCGGGCTTTTCAACGACCCGACATCAATGTATCGACGTTCTGTCTTCGCTGGCTTCGAAGCCTTTACGACCGCCGTTTTCTTTGGCTTGGAGGACTGGCTGAGCTTTGTTGCCTTCTCGGGCTGAGATATATCGCGGATAAAAGCTGAAGCGAACACTTTGCGCTGCTTCATGACATCCTTAACAATTTCTGCTTCCGAGTAGCGTTCAAACGGCCCAACCAGACAGCGGTATTGATTGCCTTCCTGGCGAAATACCAGTTTGTCCTGCATAAGCACAGCTTCAACTTCTTTCTTAAACCAAGGCTTAGGTAACTGGCTGACCACGCCACATTGCACCCAGAACCGACCTTCGTTTTTTATAGGACGTTTTGACCAAAGCCCAGCCCCCACTTTGCAGCTTTGCTCCACGACTTGCCATCCATCTTTTTCTACGGACTCGCAAGCTTCAGCTGCCTGTGCCGAAGCGAAGGAAAATACGCAAAGTAATGAGATAGCTAGAATGCTGAAAAGTCTTGAGAGCATTGAACTCGATACCGCCACGAAGTTTTATTGTTCAGACAGTTAGCCTAGCGCGAAATTGGCGAAATAACGAGTGAATAACAGAAAGGGCAGCGTGATGCTGCCCTGTCTTTATTCATTAACCTTTGTAAATTTTGGGGTTGAAGACATCGCGCAGCCAGTCACCCAGAAGGTTGATCACCAGCACCAAGGTGACGAGCACAATGCCAGGGAATGCAGTGATCCACCATGCGCCAGAGAAGATATAAGTGAAGCCGATACTGATCAGTGAGCCAAGCGAAGGCTTATCAACTGGCATCCCCAAACCAAGGAAGGAAAGCGCCGCCTCTGACATGATGGCGTTGGCTACCTGCACGGTACAAATCACCAAGATTGGCGACAGACAGTTGGGCAGAATATGCCGGAACATGATGCGAGGCGCTTTGAAGCCCATCACCTGCGCTGCTTCCACATACTCTTTTTTCTTTTCAGCCAATACGGAGGCGCGCACTGTACGGGCATACTGCGGCCACTCTGCAATACCGATAATCACCACCAGCATTAAAATCGCGTACTCACTGTAGAAGTCGCTGCCAAAGCTGGCTTTGAAAATTGCCGACACGATGATCGCCACCATCATGGTGGAGAAAGAAAGCTGAACGTCAGCGATACGCATCAGGAAGCTATCAATACGACCGCCAAAGTAGCCAGCACTCAAACCGATAACTATGCCAAGTAACAGCTGAAGTGCCACCGCGCCCAGACCAATCATCAGTGAGATGCGCAGACCGTAAAGAATGGTCGAGAGAATATCCCGTCCCTGATTATCAGTACCCAGCAAGAAGCGCTCATCGCCCCACTCCATCCAGGTCGGAGGAAGCTCGGAGTCCATGATATCGATGGACGCTAAATCGTAAGGGTCACTTGGCGAAATCAAGGGTGCAAAAATCGCGGCCAGCACAAACGACAAGAACACGGCGAAGCTAAACATCGCCACTTTGTCGCGTTTGAAGAAATAGAAAAAGTCCGAGTCCAGAAACTGCTGCCAGCGAGAAGGCGTTTTGGTATTCATATTGGTCATGATTATGCCCCCTTACCTGTCAGGTTAACCGTTGGGTTAATCAGGCCGTACAACAAGTCCACTAGGGTATTGGTGACCACAAACAGCAAACCGACAAAAATGACATACGCTGTGATAAGTGGCGTATCCACACGGTTGATAGCTTCGAGGAACAGAAAGCCGGTACCTGGCCACTGGAAGACTTTTTCCGTCAAAATGGTGTAAGCCACCATGGTACCTATCTGCACACCACCGACCGTCACGACTGGCAGCATGGTGTTTTTCAGAGCATGTTTGTACTGCACCGTTCTTTCTGGCAAGCCTTTGGCACGGGCAAATTTGACGTATTCAGTGCTCAACGCTTCCAGCATTTCAGAGCGAACCAGGCGGATAAACAACGGCAGCATGATAGATGACAGAGCGATACTTGGCAGGATCAGATGCGAAAGACCATCCAGTGAGAGGAAACCGGTCTCCCAGCCGAACACATTGACCGTATCACCACGGCCAAATGAAGGAAGCCAGCCAAGCTCAATGGAGAAGATATACATCAACATAATGGCAGTCAGGAACACAGGAATCGAGATACCGATACTGCTTCCTGCCATAATAATTTTGGTGAAGACGCTATTTGGGTGAATGGCAGAGTAAACCCCGAGCGGAATAGAGAAGACAACAATAATAATGGTCGCCCCGATCACTAGCTCTAACGTAGCCACAAGTTTATCGAGGATGACGTCAACTGCCGGGCGTTTGAAGAAATAAGAGGTACCCAAGTCACCTTGCAGCGCATTGCCCACAAAGCGTGAGTACTTTTCGATGAAAGGGTCGTTCAATCCAAGCTCATCACGCAGGGCTTGTCTTTCTGACTCTGATACAGACTGACCCACCATTTCACGCAACGGATCGCCAAGGTTGTCCTGAATGGCGAACGCCACCAGACTGATCACAAACATCACTATCACCGCCTGAATTAGGCGCTTGACGAGAAAGGTAAACATTCCTAGCCCCTTCACTTTCCTTGAAGATTTTTGCTTTTGAATCTTTCAGTAGAGACTTCCTACTGAAAGAAACGGCCGGACATTCCACGGGTGGTCATGACGGCCGTTTCCGTTTTACGTTGTTTCGTCTCCGCCGGAAATAAGGGCTCTCCGGCGGAAAAGCAGTCGCTCGTTACTTAACGACCAGGTCACCGAAGTAAGGGAAGTTCATCCCGTTCACGATTGGACCAATTTCTACGTTCTCTTTCGCTGCCCAGGAAGGATCTTGCCAGTGCAGAGGAACGAACGCCGCTTCGTTGTAGAGGATTTCCTCTACTTTCTTCAGCATCGCATTACGCTTGGTCAGGTCAGTTTCTTTGTTCGCTTCGTTAACCAGCTTATCCACTTCAGAGTTGCTGTAGTGACCACAGTTGTACTGGCCTTTACCAGTGTCAGCATTACGGGTCATCGCCAGGAACTCAGTGAAGTTCGCAGAATCTTCAGTATCCGGGTGCCAACCGATCATCAGCATGTCAGCCGCACACTTGTCGAACTCAGGCCAGTATTGCGCTTTTGGCATGGTTTTCAGGTCAACGTCGATACCGATTTTTGACAGCATTGCAGCAGTGGCCTGCGCAATCTTGTCATCGTTCACGTAGCGGTTATTTGGCGCCATCATGGTCAGCTTGAAGCCGTCACCATAGCCTGCTTCTTCCATCAGCTGCTTCGCTTTTTTCAGATCATAACGCGGCTTCAGGCTCTCGTTGTAACCGGCATAGCCTGGAGGGCTTTGCTGTGCAGACGCTGTCGCTGCGCCTTTCATGACCTTCTTCGCGATACCTTCATTGTTGACCGCGTAAACAATAGCCTGACGCACACGCGCATCTTTCAGAGCTGGGTTGCTATTTTGGTTCATTTGGAAGGTAATGATGCGGGTACCTGGCATGGTGTAGAGATCCACACCTTTCGCGTTCTCGATGCGCTTGTAATCGTTCGGTGAAACCGGCGCAATCATATCAACATCGCCAGACAGCATTGCTGCTACGCGGGTTGCATCTTCTTTGATTGGCACCAGAGTCAAGTTCTCAACGTTACCGCCAGAATCCTTGTCCCAGTAGTCTGCAAAGCGTTCGAATTCAACTTTTACGCCCTGCTCGCGGGATTTAACAATAAAAGGCCCTGTGCCAGAAAGGTTGGTCGACGCGAAAGAGTTACCGTGCTTCACCACCTCAGCTTTGTCTTTACCATCAGCAGTGGTGCCCGTGTAGAACTTACTGTCCATCGGGAAAATGTAGGTCGCCACGTTTTCGATCAGCGGGTATGTGCCATCGGTTTTGATTTCTACTGTGTGGTCATCAACCTTGGTCAGGGAAACCAGCGGTGCAAAAATACCTTTGAAGTCTGGTGATGATTTCAGGCGGTTGAAAGTCCAAACCACATCATCAGCAGTCATATCGTTGCCAGAGTGGAATTTCACGCCTTTGCGCAGGTTAAAGCGCATGGTTTCGTTGTCTACACGCTCCCAAGATTCCGCCAGACGTGGTTCAAACTCCATTGACTGGTTAAAACGCACCAGTGGGTCGAAGACCATATGTGACAACTGAAGAGTACCGCCAGAAAGCTGCTCATGCGGGTCCAGCGACACTGGGTCGGCATCGTAAGCAACGGTAATATCTGCTGCAGACGCAGCAAAGCTCAGGCCCGCTGCCATCATCGCGAGCGCGATTTTACTCTTGAAGGTTTTCATTGCATGACTCCTTATGCTGGGAGCCTTAGCTCCCGTTTTGTTGTGTATTGCAAATTGAAACCACCAGCGAACACAACATCATCCTTTCGCCGATGGTGGGATTCGTTTTTACCCTGCGACTGCACTCATGCCTTTGAACTCAGGCATCAAAGAAATCAACTGCTTGCTGTATTCATGCTGTGGTGACTTAAACAACGCTTCGGTGTGCGCCACTTCGAGCAGGGTGCCTTTTTGCATCACACCAATGCGGTCACACATTTGTCTGATAACAGGCAAGTCGTGGCTGATGAACAGCATGGTCAGGTTCAACTCTTGCTGCAGATCTTTTAAAAGGTTCAGGATTTGCGCCTGTACCGACACATCCAATGCGGAGGTTGGTTCATCACAAATGAGAAGGCGTGGACGGGTTGCCAATGCACGTGCAATAGAAATACGCTGGCGCTGACCACCGGAGAATTCATGGGGATATTTGATACCGCTCCCGCGGCCTAGCCCAACGTGATCGAGCAGATCGCCGACGATTTGGCGGATCTGATTTTCATCTGCCAGCTTATGGAAACGAATAGGCTCAGCAATGATGTCCTGCACTTTCATGCGCGGATTCATTGAAGAATAAGGGTTCTGGAATACCATCTGCATCTGGCGGCGCATCGGACGGCGTTGCGCTTCACTTTTCAACGACGTCAGATCGATACCTTCAAACCATACCTTCCCCGAGTTCGGCGGATAGAGACCTGCAATCACACGGGCAATGGTCGATTTTCCAGAACCAGATTCACCCACCAGACCAAATGTTTCACCCTCATGGACTTCAAAACTGACATTATTCGACGCCTGCACGTATTCTCGGCGACTTTCAAAGAAGGAGTCTTTGGTGACAAAACGCAGGTTTACGTTTTCGACTCTCAGCAAAGAGCCTGTGTATTCACGCTCGTCCTGACTTTGCCCCAGCCAATGGGTTTTCACATCCAGCGGCTTCATCTCCACCGCCTCTTCGATGTAACTCACGAGCGGAAAGCGATCGAGTTTGATATCTGAACGCGGTACAGCGGAAATCAGGCTGCGGCTATAGGGGTGTTCAGGGTTGTTGAGCACTTTGGCGGTTTCACCAAACTCTACCAAATCACCACGGTACATCACCGCAATTTTGTCTGTGACATTGGAAACCACACCCATGTCGTGGGTCACCAGCATACAGCCCACATTTTTTTCGACACATAGCGTGCGGATAAGGTTAAGGATCTGATCCTGAATCGACACATCCAGCGCTGTTGTCGGTTCATCTGCAATAATAAGGTCGGGTTCACCAGCCAGTGCAATAGCAATCACCACACGCTGACGCATGCCACCGGAGAATTGATGCGGGTACTGTTTGATACGGTTATGTGCTTCAGGAATACCCACCTGTTCCATTAGCGCCAATGCGCGCTTTTTGGCTTCTTCTTCACCAACATTCAGGTTAACTGTGATGGTTTCAACCAGCTGCTGCTCAACAGTGAACAGTGGGTTGAGGGACGTCATCGGATCCTGGAAGATAAATCCAATTCTCGCGCCGCGGTAACGACGGATTTGGTCAGGCGCAAGACCAGATATTTTCTCACCATCAAGGAACACATCCCCACTGGCTACTCGACCCGGAGGGCTCAATAAATCGATAACGGCATTACCTACCGTCGATTTCCCTGCACCAGACTCACCAACCACGCCAACTATCTCTCCTCTTTCGATAGAAAAGGAGAGATCTTTCACTGCTGCAAATACGCCGTGACGAGAGGGGTACTCGATACGGAGGTTTTTAACTTCCAATAATGCCATTGACCAGACCCTTGGTACTGCACAATTCCGTGCCTGCCGGAAAACAATCCCTGTTTAACATCAACAAAACAGGCTAAATAAGCGCATTACAATCTGGCAAATGTTTCACGAGAAATCAACATAATGAAACTATCAGCCATAAGAAGCGAGATTTATCGAATAAATATTCAATAGAAAGGCATTAACAGATAAACAACCGTATGAGTATTAACCCTTGTTTTACGGGCAGTTGCCGATAAGACAAACAGGTAAATGTGAGGCGGTAATCAAAGTGTTTAATATGGTTAGCTATGCATCTGATAACTAAGAAAATGTAACATTTCACGTGTTTCCATGATGAATAGCGTTCACTTTTAAATCAAGAGTGTGAAGAAACCCCAAAAAAGAATAGGGCACCGAGCCAGTATTTAACGTTAGTCGACAAGAATAAGACGGCTTATTGTCCTGATTACAAGGGAAGGCGCGGTAGCAAGCAGTGCTAACTAACCTCCAGCAGATCGCCACACCAAGCAAACCAAGAAGTTAAAAGTGTAATAGAAAGCAGATACGAAAAAGCCCGCTCGATTGAGCGGGCTTCTCTGAAAGTGGTCGGTGAAGAGGGATTC
>NZ_LASY01000200.1:0-213 GCF_000973155.1 Grimontia sp. AD028
TACGTAGCGTCCCTTCAGGGGACTCAACCGTTGCGAAGCCAGTGTCGATGTCAAAATTAAGGTCTATGCCGTTAATCTGAGTAACCTGGAAACTGTGACCTTCAGGGTCATTATCATTGTCTAACAATGAACCTTGTGCCGTTGAGGTTGAATCCAGCGTATTGGTTTCAGTGACCTTGTATTGCTCTGTGTGTACTGAAATAGATGTAATGG
>NZ_LASY01000201.1:0-566 GCF_000973155.1 Grimontia sp. AD028
ACTACGGGCGGTACCGACGGTTCAACCACAGGCACGACCGATGGTTCAACGACTGGCGGTACCGATGGCTCGACCACGGGCGGCACCGACGGCTCAACGACAGGTACAACCGACGGTTCAACGACAGGTACCACTGACGGCTCGACTACAGGTACGACCGACGGCTCGACCACGGGTACAACAGACGGTTCAACCACGGGCACAACGGACGGTTCGACTACCGGCGGTACTGATGGCAGCACCACAGGTACCACGGATGGCTCGACCACGGGCGGTACGGATGGCACCACCACAGGTACGACCGACGGTTCGACTACGGGCGGCACTGACGGCTCAACGACGGGTACGACCGATGGTTCGACTACCGGCGGTACTGATGGCACCACCACAGGTACCACAGACGGTTCGACTACGGGCGGTACTGACGGCTCAACCACAGGTACCACCGACGGTTCAACCACCGGCGGCACCGACGGCTCGACTACAGGTACGACTGACGGTTCTACCACTGGCGGTACAGATGGCACCACCACAGGTACCACCGATGGTTCGACCACCGGCGGTAC
>NZ_LASY01000202.1:0-216 GCF_000973155.1 Grimontia sp. AD028
TCACCATTACATCTATTTCTATACATACAGAGCAATACAAGGTCACTGAAACCAATACACTGGATTCAACTTCAACGGCACAAGGTTCATTGTTAGACAATGATAATGACCCAGAAGGTCATAGTTTCACGGTCACGCAGATTAACGGCATAGACCTTAATTTTGACATCGACACTGGCTTCGCAACGGTTGAGTTCCCTGAAGGGACGCTACGTA
>NZ_LASY01000203.1:0-1514 GCF_000973155.1 Grimontia sp. AD028
AGGTCAATTTGAATGGCTTCAGAAACATCATACTCATGGTTGTGTTCAATTTGGTATGACGCACCTGTGTGGTCAGCGCGCGCAGTATCGGCAACACCCATACCTAATTTGTGAATATGCTCAGAGCCTTCGGTGATCAACTCGCCGTCTTCAACACGCTTGCCGTCATCGCCAATTTTGAGGGCTTTGATGGTGAAATAGTCATTCCCATCCAAGTTCTGCCATCCGTCAGCACTGCTGGTTGTGAACGCAGTTGAGAGTCCATCATTGTTCGCATTCACTTCATTGACGTAGATATGGATATTGGCCGGTTCGAGTGATTTATTAGTTCCATCTGTCGCAAAGTACTCAATTTGAACTGGGCCGTTGAATTCTGAATTAGGTGTAAATACGAGCCCTTCGCCATAGTCACTCAACGCAATAGAACCGGCTTCGCTTGGTACTAGGGTAAAGCTCTCTAAGTCATCTTTGTTCCAGACAGAAACAGTGTCTCCGTCATCTTTATCTGTATCGTTTTTCGTAATGTCGTTAAAGGCAATGAAGATACCGTTTGCATCGCTGTTGTTCACCCAGTAGCTGCCGTCACCGTCATAGTCATCGTTTGCAACAGGTGGATTGTCATTGTCCAGTATCGTTGCAGAGTCGGATAGTTGGTTACCTGACTCCGCCAAAGCGACGTCTGTATTCACATTTAGCGTGACTGATTCTGGACCTTCAAACTCACTATCATCTTTGGTGTTAATGATGACGCTAAAGTTCGTATCATTGCCCGCAAGTGTCAGGTTGTGGCCTTGGTTAAAGAAGCTAGCAATGTCGTTAGGATCTGTAATTTCATCGCCATTCACGCTAATAGACGTGATGTCAGTAATATTGAAGCCATCGTTGCTTTCAAGCTTGAGCGTGTAAGTGACTTCGCCTTTAACTTGATTGCCTAACGTAACGTTAAATGTGGCCGAGTTTCCTTCATCGGTATCTCCGAGACTTTTGACGTTCAACGTTGGACGATCATCATTACCACCGTCAATGTCATTGTCGCCACCCAGTTTACCGTCATCAGACACGATAGCGTTATCTGTAGCCAGCTTACCGTCGGTAATGCCGCTTACGCCCTCAGACGGGGTGACAGTGACCGAAAATGCCTCGTCACCTTCGTAGTCCGTATCTTGATGAGTAATGACCGAGACATTGAGCTCAGTGATCCCAGCAGGAATGGTGTAATCGCCGTTACTGTCCGCCGTGATCACCTCGGTTTTGCCGTTCAGCTCGTACGAGACGGTCATGTCGCCCAAATCATCAGCATCGGTGTCGATATCAGTCAGGGACAGTTTGACTTTGACGCCAGTCTCAGTGGCTTTGCTGAGGGTTACGGTAAAGTTGGCACTGTCACCTTCGCTGACTTGTGCTTGTGGGCCTGTGATAGACACGGTCGGGCGGTCATCGTCCGGGTTGTTGCCCGGGCCATTGCCGCCATCGGTGATGGTGGTGGTCACGGAATCTGCATTGGTGTCAACGAT
>NZ_LASY01000204.1:0-885 GCF_000973155.1 Grimontia sp. AD028
ATGGTTGTGTTCAATTTGGTGTGACGCACCTGTGTGTTCAGGGCGTGCAGTATCTGCTACACCAATACCTGTGCTGTGAATGTGCTCAGAGCCTTCCGTGACCAACTCACCGTCTTTAACACGTTTACCGTCATCGCCAATTTTGAGGGCTTTGATGGTGAAATATTCATTCCCATCCAGGTTCTGCCAGCCGTCAGCACTGCTGGTCGTGAACGCAGTTGAGAGTCCATCATTGTTCGCATGAACGGCGTTCACAATGATCGGCACGTTGGCGATGTTTGAATCACTCATGCCATCGGTGACTTGATAGCTAAGGTTTACCTGCCCGCTATAGTCAGGGTTTGGCGTAAAGATGATACTTTCCAGCGACTCGCTATCTTTCAGTTGATAGTCTTTTGACACGGTTTTCGTTTCGCTTTCAGACACTTTCACAACAAGCTCAAAGTCACCCGCGTTCGGGTCATCAAGCTTGAGGCTACTTAAGACGATCTTAATCGCATCATTCTTATCGGTATCAGAGGCATTACTGAGGATAAGGTCTGCGGGGATAGTGACGATTTGCCCCACATCATTGTTGGTCCAATACGCTTCACCGGTATCTGGGTTGTTCAAATTGTCCCCAGCTTGAGGTGCATCATTCTTACCATCAATCGTGATCGTTGCCGTGGTCGGCGTGCGAGAGATTTCAGTGTCGCCTTCATACTCAACGACATCATAGGTATAGGTGATCTCTTCTTGCTCACCTTCGCCGAGATACTCATATTCACTCGGGTCTACTTCCAGCTTGCCGTCTACAACCTTGATACCCACAGTGTTGCCTTTAGAAAGCTGAATATTCTCAGCTTTTAGCGCATCACCTTCATCGCCGTCACTGCTGTTTTCTAG
>NZ_LASY01000205.1:0-3119 GCF_000973155.1 Grimontia sp. AD028
TTTGACGCTGTTTTTAACCACAAAGCTGGTTCAATGCCAAGGCGCTCCAGCAATGGCGGTAGCGTATCAGAAATATGGCCTCTTTTATCATCACGCACTTGCCTGCCCGTCCAGTCAACCAACTCCAGATAATCGATTAAACGAAAGGGAATGCCGTCAGGCATGTCTTTTCGCGGGTACTGAGATAGCGCAGTCGCCTAACCGCGAAGATAACAAGACCACCTTCTCGGTGGTCTTTTTGTTTTTAGCCATCGCAAATTAAATTAGCTTGTCGGCAGTTGCATCGGGCGCAAATTCGGTGATACCAACAGCGACGCTTCCGTGGCAGCCTGTACCTCTTCAATGGAAAACTCTGGCGCAAGTTCAGTTAACACCATGCCGCTCTCATTGATTTCAAACACGCCCATTTCCGTCACAATCAAATTCACCTGATTGGCAGCAGTCAGAGGCAATGAGCACTGTTTCAGCAGTTTCGGCTGACCTTTCACCGTGTGCTCCATGGCAACAATCACCTTCTTCGCGCCGACGACCAAATCCATCGCGCCGCCCATGCCGGGCACCATTTTCCCTGGGATAATCCAGTTGGCGAGATTCCCGCATTCATCCACTTGTAGCGCACCCAGCACCGTCGCATCAACATGACCGCCACGGATAATGGCAAATGAGTCCGCACTGTTGAAGTAACAGGCACCATCAACAGCGGTAATATGCTGGCCGCCTGCATTGACCAAATCGGCATCTTTGGTGGCTTCGCATGCCAGTTGATCGATACCTAGCAGACCGTTTTCGGCTTGAAGCAGCAACTCGACGTCTTTGTCGACATGGTTCGCCACCAACGTTGGCAGGCCAATGCCAAGGTTCACAATATCGCCGTCTTTCATCTCACGGGCAACGCGCCATGCAATGCGGTGGCGAACGGTGTCTTTATCCAGTTGCGCTGTCATTGGTTGTCCTCCACTGAGCTCTGATCGACAAAGATGTGATCAACAAAAATACTTGGCGTGTGAACCGCTTCTGGCTCAATATCACCGAGCTCAACAAGCTGCTCGGGCTCCACAATCACCGTCTCTGCTGCAGTGGCCATTAAAGGGTTAAAGTTCTGGGTCGTTTTGCTGTAAAAGACGTTACCACGACGATCCACTTTCGAACCTCGGATCAGTGCCAAATCAGCTTTCAGTGGCGTTTCCAACAGGTAGGCTTTGCCATCGACTTCAATCACCCGTTTGTTCTCCGCCACAATGGTGCCAAGCCCAGTAGGTGTAAGCACGCCACCCAAACCCGCACCGCCGCTTCGAATACGTTCTGCCAGCGTACCTTGGGGAACCAGCTCGACTTCAAGCGTGCCGTCGTTCATTTGTTTGCCCGTTTCCGGGTTGGTGCCAATGTGGGAGGCATACAGCTTCTTCACCCGTTTCTCAGCAATAAGGCGGCTTGAACCTCGACCGGGAGAACCAGTATCTGTAGTTATCAAGGTAATGTCTTTGATGTCTTTTTTGATCAGAAGATCAATGAGACGCTCTGGAGCGCCTGTTGCCATGAAGCCTCCAATCATAATGGTCATGCCATCGTTCAAAAGGCTTTCTATCTGTTGAGCGGTCGCGGCTTTTTTCATGCTCTATCACCTCAGCAACGTTTCAGGATGAGAGCGGTGCCCATACCGCCGCCGATACACAAGGAGGCAAGGCCATAGTCTTTCTCAGTACGTTGCAGTTGGTAAACCAGTGTCGTCACAATACGGTTGCCAGACGCGCCAATAGGATGACCAAGCGCTATCGCCCCGCCGCTGAGGTTGCTGCGCTCAAGCAGCCAGTTTTCATCGACATGATGTGCTTCTGACAATCCCTGAATCACGCCCAATGCTTGCGCAGCAAAGGCTTCGTTAAGCTCGAATACGTCAATGTCCTCGATGGTCATTTTGGCTTTCTTCAAGGTATTAGCGACTGCAGAAACTGGGCCGAGTCCCATGATTTCGGGGGCAAGCGCACCTTGGCCGTATTCCACCAGCTCTGCCAGAGGTGTGAGATTGTGTTGCTTCACCGCACTTTCTGATGCCAGTAGGATGGCCGAAGCACCATCGTTGATACCGGACGCGTTACCTGCTGTGACGCTGCCTTGTTTATCGAACGCGGGACGAAGTGCCTGCAAGCCTTCCAAGGTGGCATTGGCCTTTGGGTATTCGTCGTCTTTCACTTCAAACTGGCGTTTGCGCTCAGTGACAGTAATTGGGGAAATTTCTACCGCAAAGTGACCTTTTTTGATGGCGTTAACCGCTTTCTGTTGGCTATTTAGGGCGAATTCATCCTGCGCTTCACGGCTGATATTGCATTGGGTCGCGACGTTTTCTGCCGTCACGCCCATGTGGTAGTGATGGAAGGCATCGGTCAAACCGTCTTTGATGATGCTATCTTCCTGCATTTGATGGCCCATACGAACGCCACGGCGGATTTGCCCTGACGTTACGAAAGCGGCATTGGACATGCTTTCCATGCCGGAGGTCAGCACAAGGTTAGCATCACCGGCGCGGATATGACTGGCACCGTCCATAATCGCTTTCATGCCGCTGCCGCAAATCATGTTGAGAGTGTATGCAGGAACCGTATCTGGCACGCCCGCCTTGATAGCGGCTTGTCGACCCGGCCCCATGCCAACGCCACCTGTCAGCACGTTACCGACGATTACTTCGTCGATGTGCGCAGGTTCAATACCCGCTTGCTCGACCACCGCTGTCATCGCGTGCGCGCCGAGTTCAACGCCTGATAATGACGCCAGAGAACCGTTAAAGCTGCCGATTGGCGTGCGCTTTGCCGCCACAATAAAGATGCGTTCCATACCGCCTGTACTCCCATGTCCACTGTTTGGTTTTCAGTGTATGGGAGAGGCGAAAGTGGCGATATAGACAGAAATTCAAAGCGGCTTTGCGAAAATGCAAAGCAAAAGAGTTGAATATACCCAAACAACCTGAAGATGCATGATTCAGCGAGATTGACTGGCGCTGTGATCGCGGCGTTCCTTTGCAGGTGTAGTCATCTCCATCAAAAAGGAACAACAAAGAGCACGGCGTCAGTCAACTCGCCCGAAGGGAGGGCCTCAATGCGCCCACTTCTTCGTTAAATTCCACG
>NZ_LASY01000206.1:0-470 GCF_000973155.1 Grimontia sp. AD028
CCCTTTACCCAGTACCGGCTTGAGCATTTAAGACGTGATGCCATCACGGCAACGGCACAAAGTAATGTCCCGCAGGTTCAGCCGGGGATGCTGTTTGACCTCGTGGACCATCCGGATGACGCCACGAACCGTGACTGGGTGGTGGTCTCTGCCCAGTGTGAAGGCACCCAGCCGCAGGCGTTGGAAGAGGCTGGCGGTGAGGGCATGACGACGTTCCACAATACTTTTTCTGTCATTCCTGCACACAGACCTTGGCGTCCGACGCCGCAACCGAAACCTTGTGTCCATGGCCCACAAATCGCGATGGTTACCGGTCCCGATGGCGAGGAAATCTTTTGTGATGAACATGGCAGGGTGAAGGTGCAGTTCCCCTGGGACCGTTATGGCAACAGTGATGATGCCTCAAGCTGTTGGGTACGGGTCTCTCAGGGCTGGGCGGGCGGTCAGTATGGCATGATGGCCATTCCCCG
>NZ_LASY01000207.1:0-473 GCF_000973155.1 Grimontia sp. AD028
AACACCAAAACCTTCCAGGTGCGATCTCAAACCACCGAAGACGGCACTTACGAAGGCAATGAAAGCTACACCATCAAAGCCAAAGCAGATGGGCAAGGCAGTCTGGTGTCCGGTACGGTCACCATTGTCGAAGATGAAGCGGCCACCATTGTCCAGTCGGTCACTCACCTCCGAGATGGTGTAGAGGGCGGCACCTCGCCGGGTTGGACAGTGAACTTCAACAACCCGTCTGATGAAGCCACGACGGTCAGGCTCAACTTCAATGACAGTTATCATCAGGCAGATCATGGCACTGACTACTCAGGCAAAGTCTTTATCTACAATCTGTCTGGGCAAAAGATCGGTGAAGGTGTCATCGACGCTTCAAATAATTACCGTTTTGATTTCTCCGTCCCTGCTGGACAGGATGGGATCCGGGTATATGCCCAAACCCTCAATGACAACGTCTATGAAGGCAACGAGACCATTCAAAT
>NZ_LASY01000208.1:0-257 GCF_000973155.1 Grimontia sp. AD028
ACAAAACCACTTTCTAATGACTTTCTTCCCAAATTGGGGCGGCAAAAATTCGCACCCTGTAAATGATATTTAAAGGGTCTGCGAGTCCGTTGCAGAAAATGATTAGAGAGTGTGCTTTTCCTTTATGCAGGAAAAGTGGTGGGCGATACCGGGCTCGAACCAGTGACCCCCTCCTTGTAAGGGAGGTGCTCTCCCAACTGAGCTAATCGCCCACATCAGTTTTACATCCTCTGTGGTAGAAGATGGTGGGTCGTGCA
>NZ_LASY01000209.1:0-265 GCF_000973155.1 Grimontia sp. AD028
AAGCCGAAACCGAACGTTGCCTCGAAATCATAGACACTTGGCGAGAACGACTTTGCTCTATCAGTTGGTTTATGCGCCTTCTGAATCAACATATTGCCACTGAAGCGAATCGTGAAGACCAGTGTACGGGACACTTCTGGGAAGGTCGTTTTAAAAGCCAAGCTTTGCTGGATGAAAAAGCCTTAGCTGCGGCGATGGCCTATGTTGACCTCAACCCCATACGGGCAGGCATGACAGACTCGCCCGAATCCTCTGACCACACATC
>NZ_LASY01000021.1:0-49167 GCF_000973155.1 Grimontia sp. AD028
TTACTACGATTGGTATTAGCATTGCCCCCTGCCACAAAAACACCAATAATGTGACCTGCTTTAAATCATTCAATGCCAAGGCGATATGTCAGCATCTACTTTCAAAACCTGGCTCGATGCCGCCCGTCCGAAAACTTTGCCACTGGCGATAGCCTGTATTCTGTGTGGCAGTGCTGTTGCGGCGCAGACCTCGCAATTTTCCTTCACCCTCATGGTATTGGCACTGGTGACCGCGCTGCTTCTGCAGATCCTGTCGAACCTTGCCAATGATTACGGTGATGCGGTAAAAGGCACGGATAACGATGACCGTCTCGGCCCTAAACGCGCGATTCAGCAAGGCCTTGTTACGCCAGCCACAATGAAAAAAGCCATGATTCTCAACGTGGTCCTGACAATCGTCGTTGGCGCGGTACTGGTACTGACGGCATTCGACAAGCCTGCTGACATCCTCAGTTTTATCGGCCTCGGCGCCCTCGCGATTGTCGCAGCCATTTGCTACACCGTGGGTAATAAACCTTATGGCTACCAAGGGTTAGGCGATCTGTCCGTGCTGATTTTCTTTGGCTGGCTCGGTGTAGCTGGTACCTATTATTTGCAAGCAGGCACGTTAAATTCCGTCGTCCTACTGCCTGCCACGGCATGTGGTTTATTGGCCGTTGGCGTACTTAACATCAACAACCTGCGAGACATTGATAATGATCGCGCCTGCGGCAAACACACCTTGGTAGTCCGAATGGGACCAAAATGGGGCCGTGCTTATCATCAGGTGTTGCTCGCCACTGCCTTCGTAAGCTTTGCCCTCTTCTCACTGCTTCAACCTGTGGGTTGGTCAGGTTGGCTGTTCCTGTTAGCACTGCCTTTGGCAGCAAAACACGGTCTTGCCGTTTGGCAATCGCCGGATGGTGAAACCCTTCGTCCAATGATGGGTGATATTGTAAAACTCGCACTGCTAACTAACGTCTTGTTTGCGGCAGGCATCTTAATTAGTTGATACAGTGACAAAGGTGACGACAAGCGGCCTGATGAATTGTGCCGTGAGTCATTGCAAAGCCTTAGCTTGTCGTATACTTTTTTGCTGAGGGTGACGCGAAACCCAATCTTGGCGCCACAACGATTCAGCTCCAATTGCCTAAGAGAAGTCTGACTATGGAATACAATACCTCCGAACTGTGTGACATGTACCTGGATCAGGTTGATGTTCTTGAACCGATGATGAGTTCATACGGTGGCCGCAGCTCTTTTGGTGGTCAGGTGACAACCATCAAGTGCTTTGAAGACAATGGACTGATTCGTGAAGTGGCCGAGCAGGACGGCGAAGGCCGTGTAATGCTGGTAGACGGTGGCGGCTCACTGCGCCGTGCATTGGTTGATGCAGACATTGCCGCCATGGCTGCTGACAACAACTGGGAAGGTATTGTGGTGTATGGTTGTGTACGCGATGTCGATACCATTGACGAGCTGGATATCGGTATTCAGGCGCTGGCATCTATTCCAGTGGGAGCAGATAGCCAAAGTATTGGTGAAGTGGATGTACCAGTGAATTTCGGTGGCGTGACTTTCTTGCCGGAAGACCACCTGTATGCAGATACCACAGGCGTTATCCTTTCTCAGGAA
This sequence comes from Grimontia sp. AD028, assembly GCF_000973155.1. NCBI lineage: Bacteria > Pseudomonadati > Pseudomonadota > Gammaproteobacteria > Vibrionales > Vibrionaceae > Grimontia > Grimontia sp. AD028. Next base: position 1,615 of record NZ_LASY01000021.1, read on the forward strand.
GCCATTGATATTGAGTAATTCGCTGCTTCCTGCAGAGAGAAAAACAGAGCCTTAAGGCTCTGTTTTTGTTTTGGCTTATTCGACTTCTTCAATTTTACCAAGCAGGCTGCGAATGCGTTGTTGCCATGCTTCGTGATCAGCCTTCAGGCGAGCATTTTCCTGCTCCAGCGCTTCACGGCCTTCACGAATCGAGTTTGATTCACTGCTCAGTGTTTCGTTCTTCTCTTTCAGTTCTTCGATTTCCATCTGCAGCAGAGAAATTGTGTCTACTGCCATCTGAACCTTGGCTTCAAGCTGCTCTAAAATTTCCAATGACATCAAGGCCACCTATGTGTTCCAACTTATCAATTCTCTCGCCAAGGCTCGCCATCTCTGGTTTCACGCCTTGTGCGTCCTAAAGAGCTATTCTAACTGCCCATGACATGAGTCGCACCTTCGGATTTCCATTTTCGGTCACAAGCGGACAAAAAATCACCATTTATGCGAATTCCTAACCCTTTGATTCTTTATGATTATGCTTTGCCACTCACAAAAATGACTAAAAATGCGATCACAGACAATTTTTATTCACTCAACCCGTGTTAGGGTAATGGCGATCGTATCTCTCTTGGATTACTCCAAGACTTGCCGAACTCGGCCGGGCTGACACTTTGCTGTCAGCCTTTTTCTTTTCTGGGAATCTCACCGCCTTCTTTCTCATTTCTAAGCATCCAATGCGCGAAAACGCTCACCAAAAGAACAAATAATGAGCGAACGCACATTTTGCTTGCCCGCCACTTTCCGAAAACTGTTTCGCCGATAAAGTAGTGAACATTAAAAACGCTATGCTTTAAGAAAACAGCGAGGAGATTTCATGAGCACCGAACCGAAATATATTGTCGCCCTCGATCAGGGAACCACCAGCTCAAGAGCCGTTATCCTTGACCACGATGCCAATATCGTAACGGTCGCCCAACGCGAATTCACCCAAATCTACCCTGAGTCCGGCTGGGTTGAGCATGACCCGTTGGAAATCTTCGCCACCCAGACCTCAACACTGGTAGAGGCCATGGGAAAAGTGGGAATACGCTCCGATGAGATCGCTGCTATTGGTATTACCAACCAGCGCGAGACCACCATTGTCTGGAATCGCCACACCGGAAAGCCGATTTATAATGCCATTGTCTGGCAATGCCGCCGCACCGCACCGATTTGTGAGCAGCTTAAAGCCGACGGCTACGAAGAGTACATTCGTGACAATACTGGTTTGGTGGTAGATCCGTATTTCTCCGGTACAAAAATTAAATGGATTCTCGACCATGTTGATGGCGCGCATGAGCTCGCGAAAAACGGCGACCTGATGTTCGGCACTGTCGATACCTGGCTGATTTGGAAGATGACTCAAGGACGCGTCCACGTCACTGACTACACCAACGCCAGCCGAACCATGCTGTTTAATATTAACTCGCTCGAGTGGGACGAAACCTTGCTCAAAGCGCTGGATATTCCGCTTTCCATGATGCCGGAAGTGAAGTCCTCTTCTGAGGTTTATGGTCAGGCTAACCTCGGCGGTAAAGGCGGCACCCGCGTACCGATCGCCGGGATCGCAGGGGATCAGCAAGCCGCCCTGTTCGGTCAGATGTGTGTGGAAGCCGGTCAGGCGAAAAATACCTATGGCACTGGCTGTTTCCTTCTGATGAACACCGGTAAAGAGAAAGTCACCTCTCACAATGGTTTGCTGACGACGTTGGCCTGTGGGCCGAAAGGCGAAGTGGCGTATGCGCTGGAAGGTGCCGTGTTTATGGGCGGTGCATCCATCCAATGGCTACGTGATGAAATGAAGCTCATTACCGACGCCAGCGATTCTGAATACTTCGCCACTAAGGTCGACACCAGCAATGGCGTTTATGTGGTACCTGCATTTACCGGTTTGGGTGCACCACATTGGGACCCGTACGCACGCGGTGCCATCGTCGGCCTGACGCGGGGCGTGAATTCCAACCACATCATCCGCGCGACTCTGGAAAGTGTTGCCTACCAATCTCTCGATGTACTGACCGCGATGGAAGCTGACTCCGGCATCAAACTCGATTTTCTGAAAGTCGACGGCGGCGCTGTGGCAAACAACTTCCTGATGCAGTTCCAGTCTGACGTGCTGAACACCGAAGTGCAGCGCCCGAAAGTCACCGAAGTGACTGCACTGGGTTCAGCCTACCTTGCCGGCCTTGCCGTGGGTTTCTGGGGTTCGATTGACGAGCTGAAAGACAAAGCCCAGATTGACCGTGTGTTTACACCATGCGCAGACGATGGCAAACGCGAGCGCCGTCATCGCGGCTGGCAGCGGGCAGTCGAGTGCGCCAAAGGCTGGGAGCAGCCATAACCTTTGTTGACGCGCCTTTCCATCGGAGGGGCGCGCCTTCGTCTCAAAAACGCAAACGTTTCCTTTTTCCTTATGGTAGAATCCGCGCCGAGATTTTTCGTTGCCGCTCAAAGATGTCGGCAACGCCCCACTTTCATGTATTAAATTCTCTGGAGTTAAGATGAAACGCGATTTAGCGATGGCTTTTTCACGCGTCACAGAAGGCGCAGCACTGGCGGGTTACAAGTGGCTTGGCCGCGGTGACAAAAATGCCGCTGATGGCGCTGCCGTAGAAGTGATGCGCGTTTTGCTGAACAAAACCGATATTGAAGGTGAAATTGTTATCGGTGAAGGCGAAATCGACGAAGCGCCAATGCTATACATCGGTGAGAAAGTGGGACTGGGTGGAGACGCAGTAGATATCGCGGTTGACCCAATCGAAGGTACCCGTATGACGGCAATGGGTCAGTCCAACGCACTGGCGGTATTAGCAGCAGGCGAGAAAGGTACCTTCCTGAAAGCCCCAGACATGTACATGGAAAAATTGGTGGTTGGTCCTGAAGCCAAAGGCGTCATCAACATTGAACTGCCGCTTCGCGATAACCTGATCAATATTGCCAAGGCGCTGGGTAAATCACTGGACGAGCTGGTTGTCACGACACTGGCGAAGCCACGTCACGACGACACCATCCGCGAAATGCAGACAATGGGCATCAAGGTCTTCGCCATTCCTGACGGCGACGTTGCTGCTTCCATCCTGACCTGTATGCCAGACAGTGAAGTGGATGTGATGTACGGCATCGGCGGCGCGCCAGAAGGTGTGGTGTCTGCTGCAGTGATCCGCGCACTAGGCGGTGACATGAATGGCCGCCTTCTTCCTCGCCATGAAGTGAAAGAAGACAACGAAGAAAACCGCCGCATGGGTGAACTGGAAATCGAGCGCTGCAAAGAGATGGGCATCGAAACCAATGTTCGCCTGAAGATGGAAGACATGGCGAGCAGCGACAATGTCATTTTCTCAGCCACTGGCATCACCAAAGGCGATCTGCTGGAAGGCATCACCCGCAAAGGCAACATCGCGACCACAGAGACCCTGCTTATTCGCGGTAAGTGCCGCACTATCCGTCGTATCAAGTCTATCCATTATCTGGATCGTAAAGACGACGCAGTGAAAGCAAACATCCTGTAATTGCAGTGATGATCCAGAAAAAAGCACGCCAAGGCGTGCTTTTTTGTTTATAGGCCAGAGCAATCAATGGCCGCCTGGCAAACCACCTTCCCGCTTCTCGCCTTTTTTGAACAGTGCCAATAAAGGCACCAAAAAGAAGTATGACACCATGATAAATCCGAAGGTGTAAACGAACGCGAGCAACGTCGATTGCTGGTGAAGCATATTGGTCACCGTCGCAATAAACCCCGGATCCGTGACCGACTGCCCCTGAGCGGCCGCAAATTGCTGAACCACCGGGTTTTCTGGCGTGATCCCACCACCCAGAGAATTCCACTCTTTTTGCTGGATACGGCTGAAGTAAGTGTTCACGATAGAGATACCGAATGAACCACCCAAAGTACGGCAAAGATTAAACACCACCGCCCCGCCCACCGCATGATTTGGCGCGAGCGTCGCGTATGCCAGTTGGCTCAGTGGTGCAAATACCAAGCCCATTCCAGCCCCCTGAATGATACTTGGCAGCAGCACCCAGTAGATATCGATATCGAGCGAATAGCGCATCATCATAAAGCTACCGATACCATTCAGAACCAGTCCAATCACTATCAGCATTCGCGGATCCAAACGGTCGATAATCCGGGAGATAGAGAGCAGCACAATGGCGGAAGCCAGCCCCCGCGGCGCCATCACAAAGCCTGTGGTGTCCACCGGGTAATTCAACAATTGCTCGAGCATCATCGGCTGCAGTTGGGTGATACCGAACATGCCCATGGAAAAGCCTGTCATGACGATGCAGGAAAGCGCTAAATTCCGGTCTTTTAACAGCCACATTGGGGCAATTTCACCTTTGGTACGGAACGAGCGCACCAGAAAGAATGCCCACGCCAGCACCGCAATCACCATCGAGAACAAGATAGTGTTCGAGCTGAACCAGCCATCCTCATTGCCCCGCTCAAGCACCATCTGCAAAAGCCCAATACCGATGGCCATGCCAAACACCAAGGGCCAGTCGACAGTAGTTTTACCCCGGCCATCGAGGTGCACAAAGAAATAGAGGAGTGATAGACATAGCGCCCCAACTGGCACGTTAACGTAGAAAATCCATCGCCAGTCCATGTTCTCAGTGATCAGTCCGCCCACCGTTGGGCCAAGAATGGGCCCCAGTAAAACGCCGACAGAAAAGAGCGCCATCGCTTTACCGCGCTCTTCCTTGGGATAAATCTGTACCATGATGGATTGCGATAGAGGGATAACCGCCGCCCCAAACGCACCCTGCATGATGCGGAAAATGATCATTTCAGTCAGGGTGTCCGCCTGCCCACAAAGTGCAGAAGTCGTAATAAATCCCGTGACGGACACCAAAAGCAGCTTACGCACACCGAATTTCAGGCTGAGGTAGCTCGCCAGGGGAATACATATCGCCTCTGCCATCGAATAAGAGGTCAGCACCCAGGTCACCTGCTCAGAAGTCACACCCAGCGCGCCCATCATATGCGGCAGCGACACATTGGCGATGGTCATGTCCAGCAACACCATGATGGCGGAGAGCATCACCGCCAAAGTGACCATCAACCTCGCACTGCCAGCCTCCATCGGCTGTGGAGAAACATCACTGTTGGCTGTCATTGGCTTTCGCCTTCGCAAGGGTATCAATGATTACTGTCGCACTGGCTCCCACCCGCAGCGGCGGCTCATCGGCATCCCGCGTTATGGTCAACCTCACCGGAAATCGCTGCGGCACTTTCACCCAATTCCCGGTGGCATTTTCTGGGGGTAATAAGGAGAAAGAGGTACCACTTGCCGGCGAAATCGCCTGCACCACGCCTTTGAAGGTCACATCAGAGTACATATCCAACACGATCGTGGCCGTCATATCAGGTTGGATATAACCCAGCGCATCTTCTTTGTAATTGGCCTCCACCCAGAAGGAATTATCCTCAATCATCGGCATTAAGGACTGTCCCGGCGCAACCACACTGCCCGGACGCACTTTCACATCCCCCAGCGTGCCGGAAGTCGGCGCAATAATCGTTGTGTAGGAAAGATTTAAAGACGCTTCTGAAAGTGCAGCTGCCGCCTGCCGCACCGCGGGGGCTTCAGTACCGGATGCACCCTGCTCATTAATGAGCTGAGACATTCTTGCCCGCGCGGCGTCGAGGTTGTTTTTCGCTGCAGCCAGTTCTGCTTTTAAATCGTCACCGGACTGTTTTGGTAGCACGCCACGCTCCACCAGCGCCATATTGCGTCGGTACTTCTCTTCGGTATCATTCAGCTGTGCGGAGGCAGACTGGATTTGCGCACTCGCCCCCACAATCGCATCGCTGGTTGCTTTGTTGGCGGCCACTGCGTTTTCGTATGCGGCCTTAGTCTGCTCGACTCTGGCTTGATAAGGCGAAGGATTAATCCGGGCAATCACCTGTCCTTTGTCGACATGGTCAAAATCAACCACATTCACTTCTGTCAGTTGACCGCTTATCTGGGGCGCGATGTAAAGAATGTGGCCATGCACATAGGCATCGTCAGTGCTGGGATACTGCTCTTGATGACGAATATAGAAATAGGCGGCAATCGCCAGTATCGCGGCAATCCCAGCCAGAATGACAAGATTTTTAACAGGGAAACTTTTTTGCTCCGTCATGCGACCTCCTGCGACCGCCAAAAACTGAGAACAGATAACCTGAATTCTCAAAACATCGGGAGAGTCTAGACAGGGAAATACACCTTCGTACCACGACCTTATGCGATCAGTTGACTTTCAGGTGTAATTTTTAAGGATGTGACAGTGCTTCTCACTTTGACGACACGGACTACGCCGCTGAATTTTTCGTTACTGAAATAGAGCGCCTCGCTCCACTGAATTAGCATTAAATAAGTAAAGACATTGCTTTATTTACCTACATCCCCGCATAATGAAGTATCCAAATCAGTGACGAAGATGCGATGAAAACAGTCGATAAAATCCTGCACAAGATAAAACGTGAAGGCGCAGTAAGTGCGCGAGTGTTGGCAGATGAAATGGGCTTAACCACCATGGGCATTCGCCAGCACCTTCAGGCCATGGAAGACGAAGGCCTGTTGGATTTTAGCGATATTCGCGTCAAAGTTGGCCGCCCGACGCGCCATTGGTCGCTGACCGCAGAAGGACATCGCCGTTTTGCAGACAGTCATGGCGATCTCGCGATTTCCGTCATCGACTCCGTGGAGTCCCTGTTTGGCGAAGCCGGGCTAAAGAAAGTCATTCAGCAACGTGAAGAAAAAACGTTGCAGCATTACCGCGACGCGCTCAAAGATTGCCACAATTTAAAGGCTAAACTTGAAACCTTGGCGTATCTTAGAGAGAGCGAAGGTTACATGGCCGAGCTTCAGGAAATAGAGGAAGGTTTCCTGTTGATCGAAAACCACTGCCCTATCTGTCAGGCGGCAAAACGCTGTCCGGCACTGTGTAAATCAGAGAAAAACATTTTCCGCACTGTACTGGGTGATGAGTATCTGGTCACGCGAGAAGAGCACATTATTGAAGGGCAACGTCGTTGTACTTACAGGGTTCAAGCACGAGAGTAATGCGCATAAAAAACTGACTTTTGAGGAGGATGTATGGCTACCTGGATCAAAGCGGAAGTTATTGAAAATCGTCGCTGGAATAAAGATCTGTTCAGCCTCGTCCTCGACGCAGAAGTCGATGCCTTTACTGCCGGGCAATTTACCAAGCTTGGTCTGGAAATCGACGGCAAAATCATTCAGCGCGCCTACTCTTTCGTCAATCCACCCAACAGCAAACACCTTGAAATCTATGCCACCCGTGTAGCAGATGGCCTCTTATCTCCAAGACTTCATGCACTCGAAACGGGGGACACGGTTCTCATCACCAAAGAAGCCAGCGGCTTTTTTACGCTGGAAGAAATCCCCGAGGGCGAAGACCTCTGGATGCTTTCCACCGGAACCGCCATTGGGCCTTTCCTGTCCATCCTGCAAGAAGATGAGGTATGGCAGCGTTTTCGTAAGGTCGTACTGGTACACGCGGTGCGTTTCTCGGCAGACCTCAGCTACCAAGCAGAAATTAACGAGCTGAAGCAAAAACGCAGCGATCAAATCATCGTCCAACCGTTTGTCAGCCGCGAACCAAAAGCCGGCGCGTTGTCAGGCAGGATCACACATGCCCTTGAAGATGGCCTACTAGAAAGAATGGTTGGTCTGACGATGACGCAGGAAAAAAGTCAGGTGATGCTTTGCGGCAACCCGCAAATGGTCAAAGACGTGCGTGCTATCCTGATTGAAAAAGGGTTAGAGAAAAACCTGCGCCGTAAGCCCGGTAACATCACGACAGAACAATATTGGTAAGGCAAGCACACAACCACTTGTCTAATTCTCTGGGAAAAACGTCCGTTTTTCCCTCCCCAAGAAAAAATCACCCACTTTTACGCAAATTCTCAACCGTGAGACTCCAAATTACCGTATGTCGTGTTTTGGGTCACAATCAACCAATTACCTGTATCACTCTCAAAACACACCCAACCCATTAACAGTTAATGTCTCACTTATGAGTCATTAGTGTGATTGATCGCTCATTTTTTAACCGTATAGTCAAAGGCAAGTCATGCGCAGCCAGAGGAGTAATGCCATGAAAACGTTGCCTTCATTTGACGAATTAAAAGCGTTAGCAGAAAACGATCCACAAGCACTGGAAGCGCTGAGGATTGAAATGAGCGAAGAGATCATTGAAAGCGCCAGCGAAAGCATGCAGCCAAAACTGCGCGCACAGATGAGTCACATTAACCGTGTAATCGCGTCGGGGAAAAACCCAAACCACGTGAATGCGTTGTTGATGAAAGAGTTGATGCGTCAGTTTGATCGCTTCTCAACCGCCATCAATAACCCAACAGCTTTAACTGAGCGAAGCGCAACCGTCACTACATTGCACCCGAAACGTAACGAAGCAACCGTTGCGATTGAAGGCTAACTCAGTTTTTGAGCGGTGGTTCGCCACCGCCACCTTTTTTGCCTTATCGCGCATTAAGTGTCGCGTTTTACTTTCGCGTACCAGCGTCTGTCCATATCCCTGACATCCACCGTTAAGCTCGCCACCTCCGGCGCATGCTGCTGCATCACATCCAAAAAGGCATGGCTGAGGTTTCGCTTTTGCTCTTCATCACGCCCGTCTAACAGCCACAAAGTGACGTGGATAAAGTTTTCCTGATCATCCTTATCCGCAACCAGCCAATCATGGCAGGCATAGGCGCGTGATTTAACGTCACTGACATCAAAGATGCCGCTGCCAATGGCGGTCTGATGCAAATCTTCCAAGAGTTGTCCAATGCTGACCCGCTCTGAAACCGGGTCACTGTACTCCATGACAATATGAGGCATAACTCACTCCTTGTTACGATAATGAGCCACTTTACCGCAGCATTTCGGACGATTGTTACTAAAGAGAAGAATATTCTCCTCAGATCACACCACGCCATCTTTCACTCGCAAGTGCTAATCCGAAAATTTATAACGAAATTTTGTTACTCAAAGGTTCACATTTGCGCGCAAAACGAGTACAAACGATGGCATTTATGATTTTGGACAGGAAACGCTGACAGCGCTGCTGTTATCGTTGCCGAAACTGAATTTCGATAATTGGATTACGGAGGAATTCCCTATGCGCCGTCCATTGGTAATGGGTAACTGGAAACTGAACGGCAGTAAAGCCATGGTAGCAGATCTGATCAAAGGTCTGGACGCACAACTTGCTGGCGTTGAAGGTGTAGACGTAGCGATTGCACCACCAGTGATGTACCTGGATCTGGCAGAGCAGCTGCTGGGCAAAGCAGAAAGCAAAATCCTGCTGGGCTCTCAGAACGTTGACGTTAACGCTAGCGGCGCGTTCACTGGCGACATTTCTCCGGAAATGCTGAAAGACTTCGGTGCGACTCATATCATCATCGGTCACTCAGAGCGTCGTGATTACCACGCAGAATCTGACGAGTATGTAGCGAAGAAATTTGCATTCCTGAAAGAGCACGGTCTGGTTCCTGTTCTGTGTATCGGTGAATCTGAAGCACAAAACGAAGCGGGCGAAACCGTAGCAGTGTGTGCACGTCAACTTGACGCTGTGATCAACACTCAAGGTGTTGAAGCACTGAACGACGCTGTTATCGCGTACGAGCCAATCTGGGCAATTGGTACCGGTAAAGCAGCGACTGCTGAAGATGCACAACGCATCCACGCTGAAATCCGTGCACACATCGCAGCGAAGAGCGAAGAAGTGGCGAAGAACGTTGTTATCCAATACGGCGGTTCTGTTAAGCCAGAAAACGCAGAAGCGTACTTCGCACAACCAGACATCGACGGTGCACTGGTTGGTGGCGCAGCACTGAACGCAGAAAGCTTTGCAGCTATCGCAAAAGCAGCGGCGGCAGCAAAAGCGTAATTCAGACCCGTTCTGAACCGAAAGGAGAAGCCAAGGCTTCTCCTTTTTTGTTTCTTTATCCGACCTTTCTCGCCCGCTATACTGCGTTTTTCTTTTTACGGCGAGCCTGCTTCCATGTTTCACATTGCGCTTCATGAACCCCAGATTGCCCCGAACACCGGCAATATCATTCGTCTCGCGGCTAATACAGGCTGCAAACTCCATTTGATTGAACCACTGGGTTTTGACTTCGAAGAGAAGAAACTGCGCCGTGCTGGGCTCGATTATCACGACCTGACCAATGTCACCCGTTATCCTGACTATGCGACGTTTCTCGAAGCCATGGGTGAGCGCCGTATTTTTGCCTGCACGACGAAAGGCAGCCGCCCGCATTCTGATGTCAGCTATCAAGCGGGCGATGTGTTTCTGTTCGGCTCGGAAACCAGCGGCCTGCCAGATGAGGTTCGCAACGCCTTCACACCGGATCACCGCATCCGCGTTCCTATGGTGCCGGACAGCCGAAGTCTGAATCTGGCAAACTCGGTGGCAGTCATTTGCTATGAAGCCTGGCGACAGCTTGGCTTTGAAGGTGGACTCTAAAAAAGAAAAGCAGGCCTTCGCCTGCTTTTTTTGTTTCATCTGCGTGGTTATCAGGAAGCCATCCCTACCGAGACACGAAGGTTTTTCGCAATCACATTCAGCTTATCTGTCGCATTCACCAATCCGGCCACCTGATGAGCACTTTCATTGGCCATATCACTTATCTTGCTGACGTTCACGTTCACTTCTTCCACCACGCCATTTTGTTCATCCGCGGCACTCGCGACCTGAAGATTCATGTCAGTAACACGAGACGTCGCCTCGCTCGACTGGTTTAGAAGATCAGCTGATTGATGAGAAAGCTCGATGGTCTTATCACCCATTTCACAGCTTTGCTGCATGGTGTCGACGGCTTCTTTCGTCACGCTGGTGAGCTGGGCAATCATGGTTTCAATCTCTGAGGTCGAATCATGAGTGCGCTGCGCAAGGCTTCGTACTTCGTCTGCCACAACAGCAAAACCACGCCCCTGTTCGCCTGCGCGCGCCGCCTCAATGGCTGCGTTCAGCGCCAACAAGTTAGTTTGCTCGGCAATTCCTTTAATCACGTCCAAAACAGAGGTGATATTGGCACTGTTTTTCTCCAGCTCTGTCAGCGCCGCACTGCTTTGGGTCAGACTTTCAATCAGTTGCTGAGTTTGGCTAACCGCCTCATCATTGATGCGCATACATTCAGATGATTTACCCGAGGCTTCTTCGGTCGCTTGCTGAGTTTGAGTGGCATTGTTAGCAATTTCCTGCGCCGTCGCTGACATTTCGTTGACTGCTGTGGCGACTTGCAAGATCTCTCCGCTTTGCGCATCCGAATTTCGCTTCACAGCCTGCGCCGCCTCATCCAGCAAATTTACTGCATCAGAAACTTCCTGCGCGACTTTGGCAATCATGCCGTTGGTGCTTTGACGGGTACCTTCGAGGTTTTTCTGTAACTCACCGATAATGCCGGGCTCATCCACCACGGTGGGTTTGCTGAAATCACCATCAGCCTGTACTGAAAGCGCCGCAGATACCTTATTCAAGCCTTCATAGATCCGGTTGAGAATCATCTTAGACATGATAATGGCGACAATTAGCGCAACAATCACAGAAGCGATGACGACGAACTCTAAGACGACAGCCTTTTCTTCAATATCGATAACCGCTGCTTCAGTGAACTTCCCCACGTCAGTCAACAAGCTGTCGACCATTTTTGTGGTTGTCTCTGCTTCCTCACCCACCACCACATCAAGGACTTCCGCTTCGTGGTAATGGCGCCCCTCAAGCTCTTTAAATACGTCTTCGACGTGGATCATCCACTTGGCATGTAAAGCTTCTAAATCGGCGAGTTTGACGCTAGCAGCCGCGAATGCAACTTGCTCTTCAGCAGTACCGTTGGTGGCACCATCGGCCAATAGCGTTTCGATTTTTGTCCAGTCTTCTCCGACTTTCGCTCCTAAATCATAAAAATAGGCTTTTTCTTTGTCGTAGTTTTCCTGCGCATTGGGTTCCTTGCCGATCTCATGCGCGTATCTGAAGGCTTTGTTGTAATGGACACGTTGCTCGACTTGATGCTCGGTTGCCTTACTGAGGGATTCGAGAACGGGAATATCGCGGTGAGCGACACCTTGGACGTGGCTTTCAATGTAAGCCAACTTGTAGAAGACAAACGCTCCGACGAGAATTTGAATACCACATACTAAAGCGACGAACATGGTCAGACGCTGTTTAATCGTCATTTTCTTTGCTGACATGAGTAGCCTCTCCGCTAAGCCTTCAACTGCATAGGTCGGGAGAGAGGGAGCCTCTCTCCATCAAACTTATCAATAAGGTTAGCAAAACGTTTCAAATATGAGAGGTTTATCGTAAAATTTAATGACGCTATTATCAGCTCAACGTTTTTAATGTCAGATCAACAGTCAAACCGCCTAGGCTGTTCAGGCTCGCTTTGGCGCTGCCATTATGCTGGCGCATGGCACTATCAGTAATCGCGAGCCCCAATCCTGTGCCACCGCTTTGCCTGTCACGCGCAGTCGACACGCGGTAAAAAGGCCGGAAAATATCATCCAGCATTTCTTCTGGTACGCCTTCCCCATCGTCACTGACGCTGACCGTTAACTCTCTACCACGCTGTGTGAAAGACACTTCGACTTTAGTGTCCGCATACTTAATGGCATTGCGCACAACGTTTTCCAACGCACTGCAAAGCAGGTTGCCATTTCCTTCAATGCTGGCGTCGGGAATCGTGTTGTACACCAGCGTTTTTCCACTTTCCCCCGCTTCGAACTCTGCATCTTCCAATAAGGTTTCCCACAGTTCTGCCAGCGTCAGCACTTCACGTTCGGCATGGCTGTTAAGCTGCATTCGGGAAAGAGAAAGCAAATCAGCAATCATCTGTTCCATGCGCTCTGCTTCGGTATCAATGCGCGCCAAATCTGTGCTTTCACCCTGTTTGCGAATCGCCAGTGCATTCGCCATACGAAGCCGGGTCAGTGGAGAGCGAAGCTCATGGGAGATATCAGACAGCAAACGTTGCTGCCCACTGATCATCTGATTTAATGCCGTCACCATCTGGTTGAAGCTGGCTCCCGCTTGTGCAAACTCTCGCGGCCCTTTTTCCAAAGAAGGGTCAGTTTCAAAGCGCCCTTCCCCCACACGCTCGGCCGCTGCCTGTAAGCGACGAGCTGGGCGGGTTACGGCCCACGCGAGCCAAAGCAATAGCGGCGTGCTGACCACCATGGTGACCAACAGCAGTTGAAAAGGTCTATCAAGAATTTGTACGTAAAACGGCGGTTTATCGCGCCAGAGCTTGCCGACGTACATCAATGCCTGAGCGCTGCCATCATCAATCAAAAACGGTCCAGCCAGCATCCATTTTCCATAAAGGCGCTGCATCGGGTCTTCTGGGTCATCAGCAAGCGTGGTGAAGTTTTTCAGCATTCTGCTGCCACCATGATGACCTCTATCCAGCAATTCACCATCAAGCGTCGTGAAATAGATTTTCATCGGTTTGCGTTCAGGTTGTTGTCTCTGTAAACGCAGCAGTTTTTGTTTGAGTGACCCTCTCATCTCTGACACTTCTTCCGAAATTCTCTGAGCCAGTGCTTTAAACTCAGTTTGCATCCCAGTGGGCACAGTATGTTGCTGACGAGGGTCACTGTGTTGCGCCGCCAATACAGCAATCAACACCAATAGCAAAGTCAGCCAGAAGATGGCAAAAATACGGCCATAAAGACTCTTGATGGTCGGCAGTTTCATTATGCCTCCACCAGCAAATAGCCACGGCCGCGCAGGGTTTTAATTCGCGGCTTGCCATCTTCACGTTCAGGCAGTTTTTTCCGGATGTTGGAGATATGCATGTCGATGGCGCGATCAAACGGGGCAAGACGTTTTCCGAGCACATTCAGGCTGATATCTGCCTTTGCTACCACGCTTCCCGACTGTTTGACCAGATACGCTAGCAAAGCGGTTTCCGTGCCGGTCATCTCAATCAGCTGAGACTGGCAATACACTTCCATTTTGCCGGGATAGATCACGATATCCTGATATTCGAGCTTGTCTTGGTTATCGTCTGATCGCTTCTCGTCGCCACCCTTCGCGGTGCGGCGCAAAATAGCGCGCATACGGGCGAGCAACTCACGATCAGAGAAAGGTTTTGGCAGGTAATCGTCCGCACCGAGTTCCAACCCCATCACGCGGTCAATCTCTTCACCCTTAGCGGTCAGCATCAATACCGGGGTTTCCCAGCTATCGCGAAGACGGCGCAAGGTTTCCATGCCATTCAGTACCGGCATCATCACATCCAGCAGCACCAAATCGGTGCTTTCACTGATCTTATCCAGACCTTCCTGACCATTATTGGCGGTATCCACCTGGTAGCCTTCCAGCTCCAATAAGTCATGAAGCAGGCTGGTCAGTTCTGTGTCGTCATCAATAAGAAGAATGTTTGCCATGGTGTGCGCCTAGTACTGTGTTGTTATGGCTAGTATCTGCCATTCATCGAACTGATTCCATGTGTAAGTCTTAGCTTTACCCGCCTTTACATTGCTTTACGTAGGCAGAACACCGGTTTACATCCCAGTGGGTAAAGTTACTCCCATCAAGCGACACAACAAAAACCGGAGAGAACACCATGAAATTTTCAAAACGTATTGCTGCAACTGTTATCGCCCTGCCTCTGATGATGGGCTCAATGTCTGCCATGGCATTTGGCGGCAAACATCACGGTGGTGAAGGTATGCACGGCGGTAAAGGCATGATGGGTAAACACCTGTTGCGTGGCGTTGACCTGACCGACGAGCAAAAGGCAGAACTGAAAACCCTTCGCGAGCAAAAACGCGAATCTATGAAAGCCAACAAAGGTGAACTCCGTACCCAGATGATGGCAGAACGCCAACAGATGCAAGAGCTGATGCTGGCAGATAACTTCGATGAAGCAGCTGTTCGCGCACTGGCAGAAAAGATGGTTGACCAGCAGGTCGAGCGCCGTATAGCCATGGTGAAAAGCCAACACGAAATGATGAGCATTCTGACCCCTGAGCAAAAAGTTCAGGTTAAAGAAAACATGGATAAGATGGCCGAACGCATGCAAAAACGCATGGAAGATCGCGGCTAATAGTCCTTTAACTCCAATAAGTTCCCCCAAATGCCGGCCTTCGCCGGCATTTGTCTTTCTGCCACTGAACGCCAGTCTGATGCGGTGCGTTAATTTGTCGTAAAAAAACGTTATACTGCGAACACTTAAATCACGCTGATAGTGCTCATGACTGAAAGATACGCCCGACTCGTTCAGACCGCTGCGTGGGCAGCAACCATTACTGCTACCTTCTTGCTTTTAATGAAGCTTTTTACCTGGTGGTATACAGGCTCGGTCAGCCTGTTGGCATCTCTTGTCGACTCCCTGATTGACCTTCTCGCGTCGGTCACCAACCTCGTCGTTGTCAGATATGCGCTTCAACCCGCCGACGAAGAGCACAAGTTCGGACACGGTAAAGCGGAATCTCTCGCCGCCCTCGCACAGGCGGCATTTATTGTCGGCTCTGCCTGCTTCCTGTTGCTTAATGGCGTCGAGCGACTGTTCAAACCGACTGAGTTGAACCACCCCGAGGCGGGTGTGCTCATCAGTGGTATCGCGACGCTGATCACCGGTGGTTTAGTCCTGTTCCAGAAATGGGTGGTTCGCAAAACAGGTAGTCAGGCAATTGCCGCAGATTCCCTGCATTACCAATCTGATCTTCTGATGAACATTGCGATTATCGTGGCACTCGGACTGGCATGGTACGGCTTCCCAATGGCAGACGCGATTTTCGCTATCGGTATCGGCATCTTTATTCTTGTCAGTGCCTTTAGGATGGCGAATGAGGCAGTGCAGTCGCTGCTTGACCGCCAGCTTCCGGTCGAAGATCAGGAGAAGATTTATACCTTGGCATCGACGGTACCGGGCGTGGAGGGCGTGCATGATCTGCGTACACGTCAGGCAGGTGCAACCCGCTTTATTCAGCTTCACCTTGAACTGGACGACAACCTCAAGCTGGTCGATGCGCACCGGATCGCAGATGCGGTAGAAGACCGCCTGGAGGTCGCCTACCCCGGCGCAGATATCCTCATTCACCAAGATCCGGTCTCAATCGTAGGAAAATCACCGCGCGAACAAATTTAATACACATTGGCGCACGAATATTTGCAACGGTTACTGATATTTATCAACGAAAAACGTTAGCAAAATTGTAATAGTCTTTCATAAGTAGGAAAGTTACAGTTTCAAACGAAGTGCCAGCAGGCTAAACTGGCACGTCTCGGATGTTGAGGCAAACCCGCGTTACCCGCTAAGACTTTCAACGGAAAGCAGGGGTGGGATGGTAGCGCCAACATAGAGTCAATGGATTTGAAATTTCAATTCCCAAAGTCAGAGGGTAACCATGGTTAGTAAAATTGGTGTTTTGACCAGTGGCGGTGACGCCCCGGGTATGAATGCAGCGATTCGTGGCGTTGTTCGCGCCGCATTGAGCGAAGGTCTGGAAGTTTACGGTATTTACGACGGCTATCAGGGTCTGCATCAAAATCGTATCGAGAAACTGAACCGCACCAGCGTGTCAGACATTATCAACAAAGGCGGCACCTTCCTGGGTTCTGCGCGCTTCCCTGAGTTCAAAGAAGAGAAAGTGCGTGAACAAGCCATCCAGAACATGAAGATGCATGGCATCGACGCGCTGGTTGTGATCGGCGGTGACGGCTCTTACATGGGTGCGAAGAAGCTGACTGAAATGGGCTTCCCATGTATCGGTCTGCCAGGCACTATCGACAACGATATTCCAGGTACTGACTACACCATTGGCTACCTGACTGCACTGAACACCGTTGTTGAAGCGATTGACCGTCTGCGTGATACATCTTCTTCTCACCAGCGTATTTCTATCGTTGAAGTGATGGGCCGCCACTGTGGTGACCTGACTCTGATGGCATCTATCGCAGGTGGCTGTGAATACTTCATTACCCCAGAAATCGGTTTGGACAAAGAGAACCTGATTTCAAAGATCAAAGAAGGTATCTACAAGGGTAAGAAGCACGCCATTATCGCTATCACTGAGCTAATGACTGACACCAATGAACTGGCGAAGTACATTGAAGCGGAAACTGGCCGTGAGACCCGTGCAACTATCCTGGGTCACATTCAGCGCGGTGGTCAGCCACGTGCGTTTGACCGTATTCTGGCATCACGTATGGGTGCTTACGCGGTTGAACTGCTGATGCAAGGTGAAGGTGGTCGTTGTGTGGGCGTTCAGAACGAACAGCTGGTTCACCACGACATCATCGATGCTATCGACAACATGCGCCGTCCATTCCGCAAGGATCTGTACGACGTGGCAACCAAGCTGTTCTAATTCAGCATTGGTCGAAAAAAAACGGAGCCTAATGGCTCCGTTTTTTGTATCCGCTGTTCGTCTCGTTTCAGGCAGGTGACACTCAGATACCATCACCTTCGCTAAAGCTCTGCCCGCACTTAAACTTCTGGTCCATATCGAACGAAGGTTTGTCACTGCTTGGCGCACCGACAATCTTGGCAGGTACACCCGCCGCTGTGGTGTGCGGTGGCACATGGATAAGCACCACTGAGCATGCCGCCACTTTCGCCCCTTCACCCACTTCGATATTGCCAAGGATTTTTGCCCCGGCACCAATCATCACACCGGAGCGGATTTTAGGGTGGCGATCGCCGGACTCTTTACCGGTACCACCTAAAGTCACATCCTGTAGGATGGAAACATCATCTTCAATCACCGCGGTTTCACCTACGACAATGCCAGTCGCATGGTCAAACATGATGCCGCGGCCAATACGCGCCGCCGGGTGAACATCGACCTGACAGGCTACGGAAATCTGATTCTGCAAATAGACAGCCAATTCACGGCGGCCTTGATGCCAGAGCCAGTTAGCCACACGGAACCCTTGCAGCGCATGGAAACCTTTTAGATAAAGCAATGGCGTGGAGTAAAGCTCAACGGCTGGGTCGCGTTCCACCGTGGCGCAGATATCACAAGCCGCCGATTCAGCAATACTGCTATCACCGGCATACGCTTCTTCAATCACTTCACGCACCGCCATGGCAGGCATGCTCGGCGTAGCAAGCTTGTTAGCCAGAATATAGCTCAGCGCACCACCCAAGGAGTCATGTTTGATGATAGTGGCATGAAAGAAGCTCGCGAGCATAGGTTCACGCTCTGATTGCTCCTTCGCCTCACGCTTGATGGCCTTCCAGACTTTTTCCTGCTGGCATTTTTTATCGCGGCCTTCACCGCACATCCTTTGCATCTTTTTACCCATACCTGCTGTCAGTACATTGCTTTATGCTTCGATCATTCCATGCTCTCTCTGCGGCATTTCGGCGAAGCATTGACCTAAGTGTGACATAGAACGCCAAACAACCCAACACTACCAATAGGTCTGTCAGCTTGGTTGACCTTCTCCTTGCTGTTTGTCGCAAAAACAAAAAACGCGAGACCTTAGTCCCGCGTTTTGTTAGACCCGACTGAACGGAGAAACTATTCAGAGGTACGTTGTCGCGCCAACAGATCCTGCGCTGCCTGTCGGGCATCTTTGCCTTCATACAGCACTTGGAAAATCTGCTCGACGATAGGCATCTCAACGCCAGTGCGTTTTGCCAGTGCGCGAACTTCCTTTGTATTACGGTAGCCTTCAACCACCTGACCAATTTCATCCTGCGCTTCATCAACGCCTTTACCTTGACCCAGTGCCAGACCAAAACGGCGGTTTCGGGATTGGTTGTCGGTACAAGTCAATACCAAGTCACCCAAGCCTGCCATGCCCATAAAGGTCTCACGCTCTGCGCCGAGTGCCACGCCTAAACGCGTCAACTCTGCCAAACCTCGGGTAATAAGCGCCGTACGTGCGTTAGCACCAAAACCAATGCCGTCCGACATCCCCGCGCCAATCGCAATGACGTTTTTCACTGCGCCACCAAGCTGCATACCGATAAAGTCGCTGTTGGCGTAAACGCGGAAAGAGCGCGCACAGTGCACTTTTTCCTGCAGCTCAGCCAGAAACTCAGCGTTTGGTGAAGCAACCGAGATAGCGGTAGGCAAACCTGCCGCCAACTCTTTGGCAAACGTTGGGCCAGACAATACTGCCAATGGCACGTCCTCGCCCAATTGCTCGCGCGCGACGTCCTGTAACAGGCGGCCGGTTTCAGGCTCAAGGCCTTTGGTCGCCCAGCAGATACGCTGGTCATCACGAAGGAAAGGTTTCACCTGTGCCAGCACCAGACCAAATACATGGCTTGGCACCACCACCAGAATATCCCGGCTGGCTTGAATAGATGCTTCAAGATCAGCGCTCAGGATGAGTGAGTCGGGAAATGCGACACCCGGCAGAAACGCTTCGTTTGAGCGATCAATTTCGAGCTGTGCCATATGCGCTGGCTCGTGCCCCCACAACACCACATTGGCACCATTCCGGGCCAGTGAGATTGCGAGAGACGTACCGTAAGAGCCTGCGCCCAGTACGGTCATGGCCACATTGGCGTTGGCGATATCTGTCATGTGTCGACCTTAAAATTGCTTATTACGCGTCAGCGCCGTCTTTAGCTTGCGCTTGTTGGCTTTGTAGGTAGTTCATGAACAACGCATCGAAGTTAACCGGTGCCAGGTTCAGTTGTGGGAAGGTACCTTTCACTACCAGGCTAGAAATCGTTTCACGCGCGTATGGGAACAGGATGTTCGGGCAGAACGCACCCAGGCAGTGTGCCAGTTGTGGCGCTTCCATACCGTCTACAGAGAAGATACCACCTTGCTGAACTTCACAAAGGAATGCGTTCTCGTCGCCGTTTTTCACGGTCACAGTCAGACGCAGAATCACTTCGTATACACCTTCGCCCAGTTCACGGCTTTGAGTATCCAGATCCAGGTTTACATCTGGGTTCCACTCTTGCTGAAACACTTCTGGAGAGTTAGGCGCTTCGAAAGAAACATCTTTCAGGAAGATACGTTGAATCGCGAAGTTCTGTTGCGCTTGTGGGTTGGTTGCTGCTTCAGCCATAGTGATAAATCCTTGTTATTTAGACAAATGCTTTCACGCATTTTAAAACGATTCAGGCAGCTCACTGAGCTGCCTTCAGAATAGTGAACCCGTCTTTGGTTACTTTTTCTTCTTGCTGCGGATCAGTGGCAGGTTCGCCTCGTTCCACGAGATCAGGCCATCTTTCAGAACATTCACGTTCTCGAAACCGGCTTTTGCCAGCACGTTGGCGCATTCAATCGCCGTTTGACCAGTCTTACACACCAAGATGATTGGGTCAGACTTATGTTTTTCAATCTCAGCGGCGTTATTCGCTTTGATGTCTTTCGCCAAAACGTGAAGTGCGCCCGCAATATGACCCGCGCGGTAATCATCGCGGCTACGGATATCAACAAACACACCCTTTTCACGGTTAACCAAGATAGTCGCATCGCTTGGCGTAATGATTTTATAAAGTGCGGTTTTCTGTTTGATGACTGACAGGATCAGCGCAACAACCAGACCCACCCACACCAGGGACAAGATCAAGTTAGCTTGTACAAATTCAATAAACTGCTGCATGGCTCGCTTCTACTAAGTGTCGGCACAAAAAATCGAACCCGAGTATAACCTTCAAACTGTGCAAATACAGCATGGGCTTGGATTTCCATGCCCCCGCTCACTGACAACAGGATCAAAAAGCTTGAAATCGGTCACATTCGCCTCAATATCTGTCCTACAAGGAGAATGTTATTTCCGGGCGTATTCGGCTCAGCTCACCTAGTTGAAGCGAAAGATAAGCGACTGATCTGTTTACTTACTACAAAATTTTCTTTGGTGCTCTTCAATAACGAGACCCTTTCGAAAAGGTAAGACTCTTGCGCAGACCAGTAAATGCAAGGCTCGGCACCCTCCATTACAGTTTTTGTTGAAGATTTAGCGAAAAAGTTTGCCTACTGCTTAACCAATAAAATGTAGTAAAGTTACGCTAATTCACGAATATTGAAATCGACATAAAGAGGACACCGTATGTCTGCTAAGAAGCCTTTGGCACTCGTTATTCTGGACGGATGGGGTTACCGCGAAGACAACAGCGACAACGCAGTTGCGAACGCGAATACACCTGTTCTTGATGGCTTGATGGCGGGCACCAGCACCCTGATCTCTGCATCAGGTATGGATGTTGGTTTGCCAGACGGTCAAATGGGTAACTCAGAAGTAGGCCACACCAACATTGGTGCAGGCCGCATCGTTTACCAGGACCTGACTAAAATCACCAAAGCTATCCAAGATGGTGAGTTTTTCGATAACCCAGTACTGACCGGTGCTATCGACAAAGCAGCGAAAGCAGGCAAAGCGGTTCATATCATGGGTCTGATGTCTCCAGGCGGCGTTCACAGCCATGAAGACCACATTGCAGCAGCTGTTGAAATGGCAGTTCAACGTGGTGCTGAAGAAGTGTACCTGCACTGCTTCCTGGACGGTCGTGACACCCCACCTCGCAGCGCGAAAGCATCACTTGAGCGTTTCGACGCCCTGTTTGCGAAACTGGGTAAAGGCCGCACGGCATCTATCGTAGGTCGTTACTACGCCATGGACCGTGACAACAACTGGGATCGCGTAGAAAAAGCTTATGACCTGATGGTTGAAGCAAAAGGCGCGTTCACATACGGCTCTGCAGTAGAAGCGCTGGAAGCCGCTTACGCCCGTGACGAAAACGATGAATTCGTTCAAGCGTCTGAAATCCGCACTGCAGGCCAGCCTGTTGCGTCTTTCAACGACGGCGACGCAGTGATCTTCATGAACTTCCGCGCTGACCGCGCGCGTCAAATCACCCGCGCATTCATGCCTGGCTTTGATGGCTTCGCTCGTAACAAAGTTGCAGCGCTTGCAGATTTCGTGATGCTGACGGAATACGCGGCAGACATCGACACCGCATGTGCTTATCCTTCAGAAAACCTGGTTAACACCCTGGGTGAGTGGCTGTCTAAGCAAGGCAAAACTCAGTTGCGTATTTCTGAAACCGAAAAATACGCGCACGTCACTTTCTTCTTCAACGGTGGTGTTGAATCCGTATTCGAAGGCGAAGAGCGTGCTCTGGTTGCCTCCCCGAAAGTCGCAACTTACGACCTGCAACCAGAAATGAGCTCTGAAGAGCTGACTGACAAGCTGGTTGACGCGATCAAGAGCGGCAAGTTCGACCAAATCATCTGTAACTACCCGAACTGTGACATGGTTGGCCACACTGGCGTTTACGATGCAGCAGTTAAAGCCGTTGAAGCTATCGACCACTGCATTGGCCGTGTTGTTGAAGCGATCAAAGAAGTTGATGGTCAACTGCTGATCACTGCTGACCACGGTAACGCGGAAATGATGGTTGACCCAGCAACCGGTGGTATTCACACTGCGCACACTAACCTGCCAGTACCACTGATTTACGCGGGCAGCAAAGACATCGACCTGGTTGATGGCGGTAAGCTGTCTGACCTGGCGCCAACGATGCTGGCACTGACCGGTGTTGAAGCGCCAGCTGACATGACCGGTAAACCACTGTTCGTTGCTAAGTAATTAGCCACACTCTTCAGTGATGAAAAGCGCGCTCTTCGGAGCGCGTTTTTTTATGCAATTCTGACAACTCACTTCCTGATTTTCTCTTAAAAT
Organism: Grimontia sp. AD028; assembly: GCF_000973155.1. NCBI lineage: Bacteria > Pseudomonadati > Pseudomonadota > Gammaproteobacteria > Vibrionales > Vibrionaceae > Grimontia > Grimontia sp. AD028. Next base: position 24,259 of record NZ_LASY01000021.1, read on the forward strand.
AGAGGAAGTAAACTTCACCGATTTTATTCTCGAACTTGCGATGCTGAGACAGGCAGAGTAATGCCAACTCCAGATCGGCTTGATATACTGCCTGCCATGAAGGGAAGAACGTTGCGCCACTTAAAATTGTTGCGCGCCAGTGCCATAAGCGCTGGCGTTTTGTTGTGCCTGCTTACCAGCCCAGCCTCTCTCGCCAGTGACGAGCAGCTTTCTGGCATGAAAAGTGAAATCTCCCGTCAGGAACAGCAGCTCAATTCCAAATCGAAAAAACTCAACGCGCTGCAATCCAATCTCAAATCCCAAGAGCAATCCATCGCCGCTATCGCAACACAGATGCGCGATGCCAATGCTGATTTAAGCGTTATCGAAAAAGATATCGCCACACTAAACCGTGAAAGCCAGCGTCTTGAACAGCTTAAGCTTGGCCAGATGGAGCTTTTAAAAGAGCTCTTAAACAGCCAGTACCGACAAGGCCAACACAGCCAACTGAATGCGCTATTAAGTGGTGAAGACTCCACGGACATGGATCGTATGACGGTGTATGCAGAAAAACTTTCCAAGGCGCGAACGGATGCTATCAACGAACTCGCTGCTACCGATACTGAGCTGCAGCTAAAACGCCGCACCCTGCAGCAGCAAACCGAAAAGCAAAAGACACTAATTGCCTCTCTTGCCGCTGATAAAGCTAAGCTGGAAAAAGAGCAGCAGGCTCAGAAGAAAACAGCAGGCGCTATCCGCCGTGAAATCAACAGTGACAAGGGTTACCTTGCTGAGCTTCGTAACAACGAGAAGCGTCTGAAAGTAGAACTTGAACGCGCTGCTGAACAAGCCCGCATTGCCGCAGAGCAAGCGAAAGTCAAAATGGATGGCCTCGGTAAGTACAAAGGCAAGATGCAGTGGCCAGTAAAAGGGAAAATCCTGCACCGATATGGCACTGAGCAAACCGGACAACTGCGCTGGAATGGCATGGTTATCGCGGCTAAAGAAGGTAGCGAAGTCAAAGCCGCACATGATGGTACTGTGGTGCTTTCAAACTGGCTACGCGGCTATGGTTTGATGGTGGTGGTCGACCACGGCAAAGGGGACATGAGCTTCTACGGCTACAATCAGGCTTTGCTGCGCAATGTCGGTGATACCGTCAAAGCGGGTGACCCGATTGCCCTTGTCGGAAACAGTGGCGGTCAGGATGCCTCGGCGCTCTATTTCGAAATCCGGCGCAAAGGTAATGCCACCAACCCCAGCCCCTGGCTGACACGGTAAAGGCCCTGTAGGTTTCAGATGCAAAGGATTGTTGCTGTTACCACCCTACTCCTTCTCTTTCTGGCTGCGCCCATCGCAGCCAAACCTAAAATCGCCTTTATTATCGATGACCTTGGCTACGAAATGATGCCAAGAGAGATTGCCGCTTTGCCGCCGCAAATCAGTGTCTCCATCATCCCCTTCACCGAATTCGACACGGCGGTTGCGCTGACCGCCTTGAGCCAACAGCGCGAAGTCTTGCTTCACCTTCCGATGCAAAGCCCTGATGGCACGCCGCAAGAGCCTAACTCACTGACGCTTGCCATGAGTAAAAAGGAAATGCAGGGCTCAGTGAAAGAGGCGCTGTATCGTGTCCCGCAGGTAGTGGCAGTGAATAACCATATGGGTAGCCTGCTGACCCAACACAAGGCACCGATGCATTGGATCATGGAGCTCCTTGAAGAACGAGAAATTGGCTTTATCGACAGCCGCACCACGCCCAAAACCGTCGCCCAGCGGATTGCCCGCGAGCATGGTCTAGCCACCAATCGCCGTCATGTGTTTCTCGACCATTTCCCCAATGAAGCCTTCATCGAAAACCAGCTCAAACTTGCCGTACAACAAGCCAAACGCCGCGGTGTTGCTGTGGTGATCGCCCACCCCTTTCCTGTAACGCTGGAAACCTTACAAGCACAGCTTCCTGAACTTCAAAAAGAAGTGGAGCTGGTGCCCATCTCACTGGCGCTCAGGCAGTAAAAAACCCGCCGAAGCGGGTTTTGAAATTCAAGCAACAGACGATGATTACTTGGTCCAATCGAGGATAACTTTACCTGACTGTCCAGAGCACATCACATCGAAGCCTTTCTGGAAGTCATCCACACTGTAATGGTGCGTGATGATTGGGCTTAAATCCAGACCAGATTGGATCAGGCTTGCCATCTTGTACCAGGTTTCAAACATTTCGCGGCCATAGATGCCTTTAATCACCAGACCTTTGAAAATCACCTGGTTCCAGTCGATACCCATGTCTGACGGCGGAATACCCAGCAGCGCAATACGACCACCGTGGTTCATGGTTTGGAGCATGCCGTTGAACGCAGACGGATTACCGGACATCTCAAGGCCCACGTCGAAGCCTTCGCGCATGCCCAGTTCTGACATCACGTCTTCCAGTTTTTCTTCTGCCACATTCACCGCGCGGGTCACACCCATCTTGCGGGCAAGCTCCAAACGGTATTCGTTCACGTCGGTGATCACCACATGGCGCGCGCCCACGTGCTTCGCGACTGCTGCCGCCATGATGCCGATAGGACCAGCACCTGTGATCAGGACATCTTCACCGACAAGATCAAAAGACAGCGCAGTGTGAACCGCGTTACCGAATGGGTCGAAGATAGAAGCCAGCTCGTCTGAAATATCTTCTGGGATTTTGAATGCGTTGAATGCTGGGATCACCAGATACTCGGCAAACGCACCTTCACGGTTTACACCTACACCAATAGTGTTGCGGCAAAGGTGCGTACGACCAGCACGGCAGTTACGGCAATGCCCACAGGTAATATGACCTTCACCTGATACGCGGTCGCCAATGGCGAAACCACGCACTTCCTGGCCGATACCAACCACTTCACCCACGTACTCATGTCCAACAACCATAGGCACAGGAATGGTCTTTTGTGACCATTCATCCCAGTTGTAGATATGCACGTCGGTGCCACAAATCGCGGTTTTGCGGATTTTGATCAGCAGATCGTTATGGCCCAGCTCCGGCTGCTCAACCTCGGTCATCCAAATGCCCGGTTCTGCTTTCAGTTTTGCCAGCGCTTTCATTTTGTTCGTCATCGTTGCTTATCCAATCAGACCCATGTCTTTGCCGACTTTGATAAAGGCGTCGATTGCCTTGTCCAGTTGCTCACGGCTGTGTGCCGCTGACATTTGCGTGCGAATACGTGCCTGACCTTTCGGTACCACAGGGAAAGAGAAACCGACTACGTAGATACCTTCTTTCATCATGCGCTCTGCAAATTCGCCCGCCACTTTTGCATCACCCAGCATCACGGGAATGATGGCATGGTCAGCACCTGCCAGCGTAAAGCCCGCTTCACTCATACGGGTACGGAAATGGTTGGCGTTGTCCCACAGCTTGTCACGCAGATCGCCGCTTTCTGCCAGCAGATCAATCACACGGATAGACGCTGAAACAATCGCTGGTGCCAGTGAGTTCGAGAACAGGTAAGGACGTGAGCGCTGACGGAGCCAATCAATCACTTCTTTCTTGCCTGACGTGTAGCCGCCTGACGCGCCGCCCATCGCTTTACCCAAAGTGCCGGTGATGATGTCGATACGATCAATCACGTCATGATATTCGTGGGTACCACGACCGTTTGCGCCCATAAAGCCCACGGCATGAGAGTCATCCACCATCACCAGTGCGCCGTATTTTTCTGCCAGATCGCAGATAGCAGGCAGGTTTGCGACTACACCGTCCATCGAGAACACACCGTCTGTCACGATCAGTGTATTGCGAGCACCTTTTTCTTTCGCCGCAATCAGCTGTTGCTCCAGCTCTTCCATATTGTTGTTGGCATAGCGGAAGCGCATCGCTTTACACAAACGCACACCGTCGATGATAGAAGCGTGGTTCAGCGCATCGGAAATGATCGCATCTTCTGCACCCAAAATAGTTTCAAACAGGCCAGCGTTGGCATCGAAGCAAGAAGAGTAAAGAATGGTGTCTTCCATACCGAGGAAGGCAGAAAGCTTTTCTTCCAATACCTTGTGCGAGTCTTGGGTGCCGCAGATAAAGCGTACCGACGCCATGCCGAAGCCATGCTCATCCATCCCTGCTTTTGCCGCTTCAATCAGCGCAGGGTGGTTAGCCAGACCCAGATAGTTGTTGGCACAGAAGTTCAGCACTTCGTCACCGGACGTTACTGAGATGTTCGCCTTTTGGGCTGACGTGATCACACGTTCATCTTTGTACAGGCCTTCAGCTTTTACTTCTTCAAGCTGCTGGCGGATTTGCTGGTAAAAAGCGGCAGTCATCGCTTACTCCGTCGATGGAAACAGGAACAGGTTGATATCAATATGATTATTGCACCACTGAAAGCTAAAGTGTCTAAATAACACCTAGCTTACAGTATGACATATTAGAAAGAGTGTAGATGATAGAGTTCTGAGGAAGGTCGCGTCTATTGAATTAGTACATCTTATTGTGCTCGATCACGCTGAGTCGGAAGCCGCCTTGGTGCTTTCCATCTGTTCGCGGTAGTGCCCTATCAAACCTGATACTACTGCCCTGCCTTTATCGGTCGTCATCGGTGACACCATGTTGAGGATTTGCAGCACGCCCTGATAAATCACCACTGGCGTCACTTTCGCCTGCGGTGACTGCGCACTTTGATAGAATATCCAACTCGACGCGACAAGTTTCAGCGTGCTGCAGAGCGATTGCAGCGCTTCATCGTCCATATCCAGCCATCCCGTTTCACGAAAGCGGCTTAACATTGCAAAGAGATTGGCTTTCAATGCCTGCTGCGCTTCCAGGTATTTGTTCTGAAGCTCGGCATCGCGACTTAGGATATCGGGCAGATTGGCGTAGAAGAAACGGTATCGCCACATTAGTTGGAAGGTGGCATCAAGGTATGCAAGCAGCCGTTGTTCGTCAGATTCTGCTGGGACTTCCGGCTGGAAACCTGTCGAAAGATCGAGCGCGTATTGATCGAAAATACTGTGTATAATCTCTTCCTTATTACGGAAGTGGTAATACAGGTTTCCCGGGCTGATCCCCAGATCGGCAGCAATATGGTTAGTGGTGACGTTTGGCTCACCCTGCTCGTTGAAGAGCGCCAGCGCTGAATGAATAATGCGATCACGGGTTTTCATGGTTAAACTGCTATCCTCAAGCCCAGAAAGGGAAATATTACCATAGCCTCACTGAATTACTGGTGGGGTCTTCTCATAATTCAGGTCAACAGAATTTAGGTAAAGATATGATTATAGTGACTGGCGGCGCCGGCATGATCGGCAGCAATCTGGTTAAAGCGCTGAACGAACAAGGTTACAACGATATTCTGGTAGTTGATAACCTGAAAGACGGCACCAAATTCGTGAATCTGGTTGACCTGGATATCGCTGATTACATGGACAAAGAAGACTTCATCGCACAAATCATGGCCGGTGACGATTTCGGTCCGATCGAAGCGGTATTCCACGAAGGTGCGTGCTCTGCAACTACTGAGTGGGACGGCAAGTACATGATGCTCAACAACTATGAGTATTCAAAAGAGTTGCTGCATTACTGTCTCGAGCGCGAAATCCCATTCCTGTACGCATCATCGGCTGCAACTTACGGCGGCCGCGACCACGACTTCATCGAAGAGCCACAATACGAAGGCGCACTGAACGTTTACGGTTATTCAAAGCAGCTGTTTGACAACTATGTTCGCCGCATTTGGGCAGACGCTGAAGCGCACGGTGAGACGCTGTCTCAAATCACCGGTTTCCGTTACTTCAACGTATACGGCCCACGAGAGAACCACAAAGGCAGCATGGCCTCTGTGGCTTTCCACCTGAATAACCAAATCAAAGACGGCCAAAACCCGAAACTGTTCGAAGGCAGCGAGACCTTCAAGCGTGATTTCGTATATGTTGGTGACGTATGCAAGATGAACATCTGGTTCTGGCAAAACAGTCAATCAGGCATCTTCAACTGCGGTACCGGCCGCGCAGAACCTTTTCGTGCGGTCGCTGAAGCCGTCATCAAGCACCATGGTCAAGGCGAAGTGGAAGAAATCCCATTCCCAGACCACCTGAAAGGCCGCTACCAGGCTTACACTCAGGCAGATCTCACCAAAGTTCGCGCAGCCGGTTATCCAGACGAGTTTAAAACCGTTGCGGAAGGCGTTGCCGAGTACATGGCGATTTTGAATAAGTAATTAGCTGAAAACGGGTGGAATAACGACGTCACCCGTTTTTTCTTCCTAAGTTCGATTTCTGTAGTTCCGACTCTATGAGCCAAGATCCGAAAAACAGCTCTTACCTACCAACCTTTGAATGGGCGTTTCTGCACCCACGCTATTGGGGTACCTGGCTGGGTATTTTCTTTGCTGCCATCATGGCCTTTGTGCCATTCAGACTTCGCGACAAATTCGCTGAGTTTCTCGCCAAACGTATGGTAAGAATGAACAACCGCGCCAAAAAGCGTGCAGTGATCAACCTTCAACAATGTTTCCCAGAGAAAACCGACAAAGAGCGTTTCACCATTCTAGAGCAAAGCTATATTAATGCGGGATGCGTTCTCTTGGGCTTCGCCACCATTATGATGCGCAGCAAGCGTTACTTGGAAAAGCGTACTTTGTTCCGCAATGAGGAAATCCTGACAGAGCTTGTCGAGAACGGTGAAAAAGTCATTTTGCTGGTGCCTCACAGTTGGGCGATTGACTACCCAGCGGTGCAGCTTGCTTCACGCGGTTTGCCTGTCGCAGCCATGGTAAAAAAGCAAAAGAACAAAGTGGCTGACTGGTTGATGAACGTCCAGCGTTTGAAATACGGTGGTCGCACTCACGAGCGTGCAGATGGCATTAAGCCCTTTATTAAATCCGTGCGTGAAGGCTACCTTGGCTACTACCTGCCGGATGAAGATCATGGCCCGGATTACAGCGTGTTTGTGCCTTTCTTCGCCGCACAGAAAGCAACACTGTCTGGTTTAGGCAAGCTTGCGACATTAAGCCGCGCTAAAATCGTTCCACTGATGCCTGTTTACAATCGTGAAACCGGAAACTTTGAGGTGATTGTACAGCCGCCACTGGCTCCTTTCCCATCAGGTAGCGAAGAAACGGATGCACGCATGATGAACGAACGCATTGAGCAGTTTTTGGAAAACGACCCTGGCCAGTATATGTGGATTATGAATTTGCTGAGATCTAGGTCTGATGGTACTGAATTGTACTAATTTTTATAAAGAAAAGCCTGTACTAATACGCTAAGAATGTAAGTGGCTATTTATTGGTAGTGATATGGAGAGAAAATGAGAGCATTAGTTTCACCAAAATTCGCAATCAACTCTGCGATTTTTTTGGTCCCTGCTCTGCTATTGTGGACACATAACCTAAGCATACTAGTTATTGCTTTGCTCGTTGTTTATTCAATTTTTTACCACATTAAAACTGCAAAAAAAACATCACTCACCAAAGTGGATTTTCTGGTTGTGATGGCTTTTTCTAGTTATTTTATAGCAAACATACCAAATGTGATAATCGACAGTTGGAACTTCCGATACGTAGATGGGCCAAGTAGAATTCTTCTGTGTATCCCAATCTATTTCCTCCTGAAGTCTGAGATAAGAAATTTTGATGTGAGAAATTCTTTGGAGCTAGGTTTGATCGCTGGCTCTATTGGAACTGCAGCAATCTCAACATACCAGTATTTTACTCTAGGTATGCCAAGAGTGGATGGATTTTTATTTAGCATTAACTTCGGTTACCTAGCTTGCTCTCTAGCATTCTTAAATTTATCTCTCATAAATGGCTCCATAAGAAAGCACTGGCTTTTTTTGGGTTTCTTATTTTGTATCTATTCAACAGTCTTAACTCTTACGAGGGGGGCAATTCTTGCTGCTCCTCTATTGCTAATACTTACTTGTGTACTAAACTGGTCCGCACTTAAAAAGAAGTTTTTCCTTATGAGTGTAATTCTCTTATCACTTACTTCTATAGCCTCCTACCAAATTTCAGATGCCATTAAAGAAAGAGTCGAATTTACAATACAGGAAGCCAAATGGGTTTTGGCTGGAAATATGTCAGAAGCCCATTCATCAGGAGTACGCATCCAGCTTTGGTATGCCGCATCAGAAAGTTTCAAACAAAATCCGCTTCTCGGCTTAACTTATAGCCAACGAAAAGAATTAAATGAAGACCTTTACCAGCAAGGTAAAATTGATAAACAAACGGCCGGAATGCGCAGAGGGCATGCCCATAGCCAGTATTTTGAAATGATAGGCTCTACTGGGCTGCTGGGCATAATCGCTCTTGTTGCAATGCTTGTCATCCCTGCAGGCCTTATGTATCAAAAAAGGAAAAACATCTGGGCTTCAACTGGGCTAGTTTTTGTTGTTGGTATAGCCATTTTTGGGTTAACTGAAGTGCTCTTGCAGGGCAACATGATTAGCTCTTACTACGGATTCTTCTTGGCACTTTTTTTAGCGGCCAGCGTTTATCCAAACAAAACATCAGAAGTGCACAATGGAAATTGAAAAATTTGACTCCATACCAGAGAAAATCTTAGTTGTTGGGCCTTCTTGGGTTGGTGATATGGTGATGTCTCAAGCACTATACATCATATTAAAACACCAGAATCCAAAAGTAGAAATTGATGTATTGGCTCCAGCTTGGTGTAAACCTATACTTGAACGGATGCCGGAAGTGTCAAGGGCTATAGATATGCCCTTGGGGCATGGCGACTTTGCTCTTTCCACTCGCTGGGATTTAGGCAAAATGCTGAGGGCAACGCAGTATAGCAAGGCGTTTATACTACCAAACTCAGCTAAGTCAGCCCTCATTCCGTGGTTTGCAAAGATTCCAAAGCGTATTGGTTGGAAGGGAGAGTTCAGATACGGGTTGCTAAATGACCTAAGACCAGACAAAAGAGTATTTCAATACATGGTAGAGCGCTACGCCGCTCTTGCGCATGATAAAGACAACATGATCAATAATACAGCTCTGGCAATGATTCCAAAGCCAAGGCTCAGTGTTGACTCTATAAACCGAGACGCCTGTATTTCGAGATTTGGAATTGATGCAAATCGCAAGACCATAGGGATTTGTCCTGGAGCGGAGTTTGGCCCAGCCAAAAGATGGCCAGAACGTCACTACGCAACTATTGTGGAGCATTTTGTTAGCAAAGGGGCGCAGGTTTGTTTATTCGGTGGCCCGAAAGATACACTAATTTCTAAAAATATAATAAACCTCATAGAACCCAATACAAAAGAGCATTGTTTTGATCTGTCAGGAAAAACATCTCTTGTTGATGTCATTGATTTGCTATCTTCTTGTGAAACTGTATTTTCCAATGACTCGGGTTTGATGCACGTTGCCGCCGCTGTAGGGTGTAACATATTAGGAATTTATGGTTCAAGCTCTCCAAATTACACGCCACCGCTTACCGATCGCGCAGCCATAGTAAATACTGATATTTCTTGTAGGCCTTGCTTTAAGCGGACATGCCCTTTGGGGCATATGAAATGCCTAACGGAGCTGTCACCTCAGTTAGTTCTTGAAAAGTATGAAAACCTTAAAATAAGCGTTTCACACTAACAAAGCGCAGACCAAACTGACTATATAAATGCACTTAAGAGTTAGTCACATGAATATTTTTGTAATTTCCTTACCTCGTTCACATGACCGAAGAAAGCATATCTTGAGTACCATGGAAGGAAAAGGTATCAATTTTCAATATTTTGACGCAATTGATGGTAGAGAGAATCCTCATCCTTTTTTTCATAAATATAATGATAAGAAGAGGCTAAATCGTAAGGGCTATTCTCTCACTCCTGGAGAAAAAGGATGCTTTACCAGCCACTATTTATTATGGCAGAAATGTGTAGAGCTTAACGAACCTATTGTTGTATTGGAAGATGACATTGGAGTTCTTGATAACTTCAAAGAAGACGTAAAAAAAGTTATAAATATAGTCGACAAATATGGACTAGTCCGTTTAATTACTTTTTTAGAAGATAAGTATGTTTCAGATAAATACGAGCATAAAAACCTATGCATAGTAAGTTATAAAAAGCCAGTTCTTGGAACGCAAGGATACGTATTATCCCCAAATGCTGCGCGAAAGTTAATAACTGCATCTGAAGAGTGGTACGAGCCTGTTGATGTATTTATCGATAACGAATGGAGACACAAAGCCGGTATTTATTGTGCGATTCCATCATGCATCACTCATTTAGACGAAAGTTCAGATATCGGCTGTAGACGAAAACCAAAAGTATCTTTGACACAGCGCGCCAAGAGAGAAATATATCGTTTTATCGAGCAGCAAAAACTAAACCTATATATTAAATTTTCCAAAAAAAGAATGTGTGAATTAGAATGAATACAATGAGTAATATTAAGAACATTCTTCTTAATAGCTGTAAGAACGAGAAAGTGTTTTATTTTTCCAATCCGGGTAATGCTGGAGATTCTATTATTGCGCTTGGAACATTTGACTACTTTAACCATATTGGATTGGATTATGAGCTTATCAGTGAAATCACTCCTGACATAAAGGATAGTATAGTTATATATGGGGGAGGGGGTTACCTTAACAGCTATTACTTTGTTCCAGATTTACTCAATGAAATAAAAGAAAAAGCCAAAAAATTAATTCTTTTACCTCAAACAACTGTTGGATTCGAAGACTTCCTATCCAGTTTAGGGGAGAATGTTATAATTTTCTGCCGTGAAGAGACATCTTATGCACATGTAAAAGAACATGCATTATCAGCTGAAGTTCATTTATCCCACGATATGGCTTTTTATATCGAAATATCGAAATATCAACAACTGAAAGATTATAACACATTCAATCTAATTAAAAGATCTGCTATCAAAAATAAACGAGACTCAGTAAGAATAAAGCACATTTGGCGCATGATTAGACATAAATTATCATATGAGTCTAAGGCATCAAATCATACATTGAATGCGTTTCGAAAAGACGTTGAATCTATGGGATGGGACTTAGACTTCCCTAATATCGATATTTCTAGGAGTTTCGCTTTCACTACACAAAGTGAATACAAGATCAGAGCTTCCGCATGTAACTTCATTCAATTCATTGATAAATTTGACATAGTTAATACCGATAGGTTGCATGTGGCAATTACAGCTGCTTTACTTGGGAAAAATGTTAATTTCTATAGCAACAGTTATTTTAAGTGCGAGGCCATTTACAATCAGTCACTAAAAGAGAATTATAAAAATGTAACATGGAAGGGTCAGGAAAAACCCATCATTAAATAGTAGAGAAAATAACATACAGAAAAATATAAAGAGCAAGCAATGAAAAAAATAATTGTAGATTTAGATAACACTATCACACTTGGAGATACAAACGATTATAAAAATGTATCTCCTAACTTACCCGTGATTGATACTCTTAAGGAGTATAAGAAACTAGGTTTTGAAATCGTAATAAGTACAGCTCGAAACATGCGAACTTTCTCTGGTAACGTTGGAAAAATCAACATATTCACTTTACCTACAATTACTGCTTGGCTAGATAAACACGATGTTCCGTATGATGAAGTGTTAGTCGGAAAACCTTGGTGTGGAAAAGAAGGTTTCTATATCGACGATCGCGCAATTCGTCCAAGTGAGTTTGCATCTAAAAACTTTGACGAAATCACCGCGCTTTTAGAGCAAGAAAAGGTGGAGATCCAAAAGCTATGTTCTTGATTGCATCAGGAGCATATTGCACGGCTGAGCTCCAGTCGGAGTTTGGCGCGCTTCCTCCAGCTTTTTTACCTCTCGGAAACAGGCGCCTGTTTCAGCATCAGATCGCCCGTATTCCAAAAGGCAAAAGTGTCTATATGACCCTGCCAGAGAGTTTCAACATCGACAAACATGACTTAAATTGGCTGGCATCTAACAATGTTAAGATTCTATTTCTGCCGGAAGATCTTAGTTTGGGAGAATCTATCGTTGCTGCTCTTAACCTAATGGACTTTCGTTCAGAAGAAAGCCTGAGTCTTCTTTATGGTGACACACTTTTACTCAGCTACCCTGAGCAAGAAAATTGCATTGCTGTAAGTCATGTAGAAGATAATTATCAGTGGGCGTACATCAATAGTGGTGATGAGCCTTGGCTACAAGAGGGCTCAAACCTCCAAACTGAAAATACCCACTCAGTGGTAAATGGGTACTTTCAATTTGAAAACCCTTCAGCACTTATTAAGTCCCTCATAGCTAAACGATGGAATTTTCTAGAGGGTGTGAATGACTACCATGCTAAGCATCCCATGAAACCACTGCATATTGAAGATTGGCTGGATTACGGTCACATTCATACCTATTTTCACTCCAAGGCAGCGTTTACCACTCAACGCAGTTTTAATGAACTAACAATCTCTGCTGACTGCGTAAAAAAATCGAGTATTAACAACACAAAAATTCAAGCTGAAGCCCTTTGGTTCCAGAATGTGCCGCCAAAACTACGAAAATTTCTCCCTCAATTGTTGGGCGTTGAACTGAGTAATGAAAATGTGTCGTACGAGTTGGAGTACCTTCATCATACTGCACTGAACGAGCTGTTTGTTTTTGGTCGGCTGCCAGTCATGACATGGAAGCGTATTCTTGCTGGGTGCTTTGATTTTCTGGATACGTGTCGGCTTTATACAAACACTGAAGACTCCTCTGATACACTTGATCGCCTATTTAAAGACAAAACTAAGGAAAGGCTGGCTTCATTTTGTGATTCCTTTTCCATTGATAGCAGCGCGATTTGGCATGTAAACGGACAGTCCAAACACTCTATCGACACTCTATTGGCTCTGGCGAATAAGCACTTGCCAAAAGCTCCAGGAGCGATCAGTGTCATTCACGGCGATTTTTGTTTCAGCAATATTCTGTTCGATTTTAGAACATCGAATGTTAAAACCATTGACCCTCGCGGCTTGACGTCCAATGGTGAATTTTCGGTTTATGGCGATATACGGTATGACATTGCCAAATTGAGCCATTCAATTATTGGTGAATATGATTGGATCATTGCAGGCTACTACACACTGACCCGCAAAGACTACAGCATTGCTTTCGAGCTTTCTTCAAGCGATACACTGCATGAAATTCAAGCCATGTTTGTGGAAAAGATCGAGCAAAAATATGGTGTCAGTTATACAGAGTTGCTTGCCATGCAGTTGCATCTATTCTTATCCATGCTGCCGCTGCACAGCGACGATGAAGCAAGGCAGTTTGCGTTATTTGCCAATGCTTTCAGAATAGCCAATCTACTCGAGGAGTCTCAATCGTGATTGTTATACCAATGGCAGGCCTCAGCTCACGCTTTTTTAAAGCAGGTTATAAAGAGCCTAAATATATGCTCGAGGCGAAAGGCATTACTGTATTCGAACATGCCGTAAAAAGTTTCGAGCGCTATTTCAAGTCAGAGCCATTTCTCTTTATTGTTAGAGATGTTTTCGACACGCCTAAGTTTGTCTCAGAGAAGGCGAAGTCTTTGGGTATCAAAACATGTCATGTGGTTGCACTGGAAAGCGAGACACGCGGACAAGCAGAAACCGTTTTCCAAGGATTGAAGGACAGCAGCGATGCCGCAGAGCCTATCACCATTTTTAACATAGATACCTTCCGCCCAGGGTTTCAATTCCCTGCTGCTTTACTACCAAGTAAAGACTGTTATCTGGAGGTGTTTCAAGGAAGCGGTGACAACTGGTCTTTTGTACTTCCGAAAAGTAACACTTCAACGGAAGTTACCGAAACAGCAGAAAAGCGCCCAATTTCAGACCTTTGCTGTACAGGCCTCTACCACTTTGCATCCGCGGCAGATTTTCTTGAAGCGTATAACTTCTACTCAGAAAGGGAAGAGCTTTGGGAAAAAGGTGAGCTGTATGTTGCCCCGCTCTACAATCATCTCATTCAGCAGGGCAAGTCAGTCCACTATCACCTCATTCCTAGAGAGGACGTCATTTTCTGTGGCGTACCCGATGAGTATGAAGCGTTTAAAAACGATTAACGCTTAAAGGTCTGATAAAAAAAGCGGTATGTGTTTTCGACAGTGTTTCGAAAACACCTTACCGCTTTTTTTACATTAAACGGCTGAGGTTCAATACCTGCCAGCTCTTTCCAGTCGGCTAAATCGTATTCGAATACCAGATTTCCGCGATTGTAAAAACGCTCCGTTGTATCGAGACCAATTTCTTCCGGTTTTGCCACAATTAAGTTTGCTGCAATGCAACGACCCCAGAAATCGCTTCCCAATCCCGCATCATCATTCACCCGGGTATTAATTTTCAAATCTACCCCCTTAAGTTCAGAAATCCATTTCAAGCATAAAAATTGCTCTGTCGCTGGAGGGCGACTTTTATAACCTGGCACAGGGTAAAAGTACTGGTCATCCAACAGCTTGTCTGACCATATTTTTAACAGATCGGAAGTAAGGCCAAAGTCGAACAAATCACTCTTGCAGAAGTAATTAGGTGCACCACGGTGATGGGAGATGAAAAAAGCACTGCTTGTTAAAACACGAGATTCAAACAAAGCATCTTCAGCTTTTCTATTAGCATTGTGGTATTGCTCAAAAAGCGTCACAAACTGCCGTCCAGAAAGAAGGTTATCGCTACGCAGTTTCACCGCATAGCGAGTTTTCACGGCTTTCAAGCCTTGGTGGGTACTGTACAACTGTCTATTGTTGTTGAGGCGTTGTTCCACATCGTTATTGAAAACAGTGTTTTGCCCAGGGTCGTCAAGTTCAAGCAACACATCGTAATCGAGATTATCAAGCTTTTGATTTTTCCAAGTTGATAAAACAATCGTCGCACCTGGAAAATAACGTCTTACACTCTCCAAGCATCGCTGGGTTATCCCCGGGATCTGAGAACGGATATCACTGGCTTGAACTGGTCCTTGGACAACAAAGGTAATATCTTCATTATGTATCTGAATGGACATTAGGCATTACTTTTTATGTGGTTAGGTCTGAAGTATTGAATATCAACAAATGGAATACAATGTTACGATCTCAATCACTCTTCAATAATGCAGATCGCTTTACTGAAAGTTGATAACGTTACGCCACTTTTTTGAAAATACTATCGAGTAAGATATATGGCATCACCCTCTATCTCTATCGTCTGTCCCTGCTATAACGAGCAGGATGTGCTGCCTGCATTCACGGCTAAAATTACAGAGATTTTATCGCAAACAGATTTCACTTACGAACTGGTGTTTGTCAACGATGGCAGTAAAGACAATACATTGGCCTTACTGGCAGAAATGGCAAATAAAAATAGCCATATTCGAGTAGTCAACTTATCCAGAAACTTTGGGAAGGAGGCCGCACTCACAGCAGGTTTAGACCATGCAAGCGGGGACGCAATCATCCCTATAGATGCAGATTTACAAGACCCCCCTGAGCTTATCCTTGATTTTATTCGAGAATGGAAAAAGGGCTTCGATGTTGTGGTTGCCAAGCGTATTGACCGTAGCAGCGATACATGGGCAAAGAAAATCACGGCAAATCTCTTTTATAAATTCCACAACAAAATTGCGAACGTAGAAATTCCTGACAATGTGGGTGACTTCCGTTTAATCACCCGAAAGGTCGTGAATGCCATCCAACTGCTGCCAGAAAACCAACGCTTCATGAAAGGCATTTTTTCTTGGGTCGGTTTCCGCACTTCCGTGGTTGAGTATGTCAGGCAGCCAAGAGCTGCAGGAGAAACCAGTTTTAATGGCTGGCGACTGTGGAATTTCGCGCTGGAAGGCATTACCAGCTTTAGCACCGCCCCACTGCGCATTTGGCTCTATTTAGGCGTCTTTTTTTCTTCCATAGCCTTCATCTATGGATGCGTCATTGTCTTCAAGACATTGATTTTTGGTATTGACCTCCCAGGATATGCATCCATGCTTACCGCAATTCTGTTTTTCGGGGGCATTCAACTGATTGGCATGGGCGTCATGGGCGAATATATCGGCAGGCTATATATGGAATCCAAAAAACGTCCTGTATACATTACAGATGACACTGCGCCTAAGCCGAAGGAAAAGCCCGAATGACGACCTGGATGAGTACATTACTTTCTCATCGTATCATCCGTTATGGTCTAGCCGGTGGACTGGCAACCCTGACACATATTAGCGTAGCCTTTGCGTTACTTCATTTTATGGCTGTTAGCGTCTTTATCGCCAATCTTTTGGGCTTCTTGACGGCCTTTAGTGTCTCCTATTTGCTGCAGTCTTTTTTTGTTTTTCAGCAATCATTGTCACTGAAAAATGTAAGCCGCTTTTTTGTAGTGCAGCTAACCGCGTTATTGGTGTCACAATTAGTTAGCGAAGCCTTCCAGGATACAAACAATTATCTTCGTGTCCTACTAGTGGTGTTTATGATCCCACTTGTGACTTATATCATTCATCGTTTTTGGACATACAACAACACCATCAATTAGCAGAATTACTAATTTCACATGAACGAAAACTATCTTAATCGACACTTTGCAATATTTCAGGGCACTGGCTTTTTTATCGGACTAATCCTTGCTTTGTTGTATTCCAATCACCAAATCATGACGGGTGACCAGTGGCAAATGCTCCACAAAGGCTATCTGGGGGCTTATCAGGATATTTGGCAGCCTTTCGGTAATGCCGCCAGCGCGGTAGGCAATGTGCCGGGCTCCCTGTCAGCATGGGTTGTCGGTGGACCACTTCTGCTTTGGGATAACCCATGGGCGCCAATGCTGCTACTGATTGGGCTAAGAGTCCTGTCTTTTCTGATGTTTGATGCTGTGATTAAAGCGGTATTCAGCCAACCAGTGCGTTTGTTGTTTATGGTGGGCTATTGGCTAAATCCATGGCTTTTATATGATAGCCAACTCTACAACCCAGCTTATCTGTGCTTTTTCACCGCATTGCATTTCTGGTCAGCATTTAAACTGCGTGAACAACCCAATTTTCTCTTCAGTTTTCTTCACGTACTTGCAATTGGCGGCGCCATGCAGCTCCACTACTCGTGGCCAGTGCTCGCCGTAATTTCGTGTTACTTGCTGTACCGTAAAATGGCTTACCCTAACTGGGCTGGCGTATTTGCGGCAGGTGCCGTCATTCTGCTGTCCTTGGTACCATATTATTTGGAATACACCACCAACGAAGCGCTCAGCCGAGAAAGCGACCGTTATATTGGCTATGGTTTAGTCCACGTCTATCCAGTACTGAAAGCCGTTTTGTACTGGCTTCGTTATGCTTCAACTCTGTTCTCAAACCGTATCATTACCGATGCAAGCTTCGATTGGATAACCACCATCAGCTGGCTGCAAGCGGTCTTCCAATACATGTGGCAAGCCATTTTGTATCTGGTAGGTGCCGCGACTGTCGTCATTGCGGCTAAAATAAACTGGCGTGCGTGGAAAAGCATCAAACCGCTTATCAAGCGTGGAAGCGGTGACATTGATAGTCAGCAATGGTTACTGCTCTACGCCGCAGCAACCGTACTCGCTATCATTATTAATGCCATGCTATCCCCAATTACATTTTCATACTGGCACCTCATACTGACATATCCGATCGCGTTGCTCCCAATATTGGTCGCTTCGGAAAGATGGCGAACCTCTACCCCGCAACGCTTTGTCAAAGGGCTTCTTTGGCTGGCTGCTTTTTTCATTGTTGTAAATCTTGTGGCCGCATGCGACAGCGAAAAGTACACCCACAAAGTCGATTACGCCGAACAGGTCGAAGTGCTTCTCACCCAGGAAGGTTTAACAAGACTACGATAGTTTTCGAGAAAGGGTTCTCTCTTGATAGAGCCCTTTGTACACTAGCCTTTCAATTTTAAAAAAAGGCTCAGCCGTGCGCTTTATCTATACTTTTTTATTGCTTATCGCCGCTCCGTTTCTGCTCTTTGGCCTATACAGAGCCAAAGATGGAAAGCCCAAGGTCGGCAAACGCTGGGTTGAACATTTTGGACACACGCCCCCTTTAAACGGCGAGAAACCCATTTGGGTCCATGCTGTCTCTGTCGGTGAAGTTATTGCCGCAAAACCCGTCATTCAAGCACTACAAAAATGCTATCCCAATGAGGCCATTGTGGTGACTACTACCACTGCGACAGGTGCAGAAATTGCCTCGAAGATTGAAGGTATAGAGCATAGGTACATGCCCATTGATTTTAGCTTTGCGGTTAAGGGCTTTATCAAGTGTGTTGACCCAAAAATCATGCTGATTATGGAAACTGAGCTGTGGCCTAATACTCTGACCACAGTAAAAAAGGCGGGTATTCCCATTGTTGTGATGAACGCGCGCCTTTCTGAAAAATCAAAACGCGGTTACCAACGAATCAAAGCGCTATTTAGAATACTTTCTGACAGTATTAATCATATTCTCTGCCAATTCGACGATGATGCCCGACGCTTTGTCGAGCTTGGTGTCAGCAAAGATAACGTTTCTGTTTCCGGTTCGGTCAAATTCGATTTGCCAGACTTTGACATCAACTCACCCGCAGTCACTGAGCTGAAATCACAGCTTGCCCAAAGACACGTTTGGATTGCCGCGAGTACACATCCCGGCGAGGATGAAATATTGCTGCACGCGCACAAGTTAGTGCTTGAGAGCCAGCCTGAGACTCTGATGATATTGGTTCCAAGGCATCCGGAGCGCTTTAGTGATGTCGCAACCCTCGTCGAATCTCATGGATTTTCACTGGCAAGACGCAGCTTAGGACAGGCAGTCAGCAGAGATATTCAGGTTTACCTTGGCGATACCATGGGCGAAATGATGAACCTCTTTGCAGCAAGCGATGCGACCTTTATGGCGGGGAGTCTTATTGGCGATAAAGTTGGCGGGCATAACCTTTTGGAACCGGCTTCGCTATCCAAGCCGCTGGTAACTGGCCCAAGCTACTTCAACTTTCAAGTGATTGCTGAGCAGCTTATCGATGTCGGTGCATGCACGGTAAAAGAAAGCCCAGTAGAGATAGCAGCTCAGATTGTCTCGCTGCTAAATAACGATGAACAGCGTGAAAAAGCCGGCAAAGCTGCATTGTCAGTGATGGAGAAGAACAGAGGCGCAGTTTCGAAAACACTCGACACTATCGCCCCTTGGATAGATTAATTTCCGTAGCCTTGAAGTAAAAACTGCCAGTCTGACTCCTGCCATTGAATTTGTCGTTTGCCCACTTCTTTACGAAAAGATCGCTGCAGACGGCTTAAGTTTGCGGCTTTCCAACCCTCACCTGAGCGACGGCCGCACTTATCAAAATCAATCAACCAAAAAGCGCCTTTGTCGTCGAGCAGGATATTGTGAATGTTCAGATCAGTGTGGCAAACACCTGCGTCATGGAGCTTTCGAACTAGCTTTCCTATGTCGCGATACTTGTCTTCAGTGAGCGGAGAGGCACTCAGCACATCAACCAAGTCTTTCGCACCCTCAATCTTTTCGACCAGAATATCGGCTTGATAAGCCAACCCGTCTTTCATCGCTCTTGCTGCCAACGGACGTGGCACAGGAATGCCCTGTTCGCGCAGGTAATGGAGCAGGTTAAACTCCGCGGCAGAGCGGGTACTTTCCCATCCGGTAAAGAAATAACTGTCGCTGACTAACTTGCCAAATAGCCCACCGCGGCGATAGTGACGCAGCGCTGCAGGAACGGTTTTCGTTTTCACAAACCAGGTAGTGCCACGGCCTGTGGCTGAACCGATCACCGCGCCTTTATCTTGCCAAAAAGCAATGTCGAAACTTTTCAATGCATCTTCTTGCAGCAAAGCCTCGTCGAACCAAACACGGATATTGTTATCAGCCAGCAATTCCACAGGCGCTCCCATTAATCGGCCTATTCTCATCGAAGGCATTTTACATTGCAGATCGGCAACTGCATAATTTCAGGCAAGATAACCACATAAGCAGCATCATGGCCCTTTTTTCCACCGCTCCTCAGTCCCTTTGTATCCTTCGTCTTTCTGCGATTGGTGATGTATGCAACGCAATGGCTGCCGTTCAGGCCATTCAATCTCAATGGCCCGATACCAAAATCACCTGGATAGCGGGTAAAGCAGAAGCCGCCTTGCTGACGCCACTTTTGCCAGATGTCACTGTTATTGCCTTTGATAAGAAGCAAGGATTCAAGGGAATGAAAGCGGTGTGGCAATCACTGAAAGGGCAAAAATTTGATGCGCTTCTGCACATGCAAAGCGCCATTCGCGCCAGCTTGCTTTCAGTCGGCATCAAAGCCAAATACCGACTCGGTTTCGACAAAGTAAGAGCTAGCGATCTTCAATCCTTATTTACCAATGTCAAAGTGCCATCACCCCAATCGCTTCATGTTCTTGACGGCTTTATGGCGTTCACTGAGGCGCTGGGGATCCAGCCCCAAACGCCCACATGGTCATTACTCATTGCGGATGAGGACCTCACTTGGGCAAAAGGCCAAATGAATGGAAAGCCTATCCTTGTGGTTGCGCCTGCGGCCAGCAAAGCATTTAAAAACTGGACAGCAGAAGGCTACGCGGGCGTCATCGAGCATGCATTACGCAAGGGTTTTGACGTTATCCTCGTTGGTGGCCCTGGAAAAATTGAAGTTGGGTTAGGTCAGGCGATTGAGCGCCAGCTATCACAACCCGTGAAGAACCTCATTGGCAAAACCACCCTGCTCCAACTACTGGCACTGGAAAAACACGCTTCGTTGGTACTGGCACCCGACAGTGGCCCTGCTCACCTTGCCAATGCAGTCGGTACACCCGTGATTGGGCTTTATGCTCATCACAACCCAGCCCGAACCGGCCCCTATAACTGGCGACAATATGTGGTCAGTGCTTATGCCGAAGCTATTGAAGCGGAGACGGGTAAAACTGTCGACGAAGTTTCCTGGCGCACCAGAGTGAAAGACGAGGACGCCATGCAACGCATTACGATTGAGTCGGTGATAGCTCGATTCGATGAAGTCACCGAGAAAGAGGAACTGCTATGAGCCAGGCTCAGCGCGCCACCATCAGCGCGATTATCATCACCAAAAACGAAGAGCAGATATTGCCTGAATGCCTCTCTTCTCTTGATTGGGTGGACGAAATCATTGTTGTCGATTCTGGCAGCGCAGATAACACCGTAGCTATTGCAGAAGCCGCGGGCGCTAAGGTGTTCGTGAACGCTGAGTGGCCCGGATTTGGTAAGCAAAAGCAGCTTGCACAGAGCCACGCCACCAAAGATTGGGTGCTGGCGATTGATGCGGATGAAGTGATCACTGAAGAGCTAAAAATCAATATTCTAGACGTACTTGCTAACCCACCGCAGAAAACGCTATTTATTCTTCGTCGTACGACGTGGGTCTTTGGCAGATTCCTCAAACACTCTGGCTGGTATGACAAAATCGTGCGCCTGTATCCTCGCGAGCTAACTGGCTACAACGACGCACTGGTACACGAGAAAATCATTGAGCCTGAAGGCTCCACCAAGCAGACGCTTAATGGTGATATGTTGCATTACTCTTATCGGGATCTGCACCAGTATCTGGTGAAGTCTGCATTCTATGCCAAGTCATGGGCTGACGGACGTCAGGCTCGGGGAAAGAAAAGCAGTATCAGCCAAGGGATCCTTCATGCACTGGGATGTTTCCTGAAGATGTACGTGCTGAAACGTGGCTTTCTGGATGGCAAACAGGGGTTTCTCATCGCGGTGCTGTCAGCGCACTCCACCTTTGTGAAGTACGCCGATTTGTGGATCCGTGCTAACGACAGCCGCGCCGCTAAATAACGCGTCCCAAGAAGCTCTTCACTTCTGGCAGAATGGCTTCGATTGCAACCTTAGACATGTCTGCCGCCTCTTCCTTGTCTTTCGCTGCTGGCGGCGCAAATGCAATATGACGCCCTTCACTGTTAATTGGCTTCCAGCGAAGTGGTGTGGCACTGCGCTTAGCGGGGAAAAAGCCAATGGTTGGCACATCAACCGTCGCGGCTATGTGCAAAGGCCCTGTGGAACCTGCAATAAATGCATTTGCACACGCGATGGATTGGGTGAAATCCTGCAAGCCGTCGTTCTTGTCATAGACGACAGCGTGAACCGACTTTTCCGCTAGCAATGATTGCAGTTCCGCTGCTTTCTCTTCTTCCCCTGGACCCGCGGTAAGCACCACTTCAATCTCTTTATCTGAGGCAATACCCACGACCAAATCTGTGTACTGTGTCAGTGACAGGTTGTTCGCTGAGCCGCCACTCCCTGCATGTACATAAAACCAAGGTTTATCGGCGCTGAGTCCTAATGCCGCAGAGAGTTTTTGCTTTTGCGTTAACAGTGTTTCGTGAGCAAAAGACAGGTAAGGCGCACTAACTTCTTTTGCATCAACCCCCTGCTTGCTGAGGAAAGCACGGATAAGGTCGATATTGTATTCAAATTCCGGCTTGGCTGATTGCGAACGGCGCTGCGTTACCCTGTGGTTGTAGAGGAATTGGGAGATTTTGGTCGCTGGTGCCAATCGGAAAGGGATGCCCGCTCTCCAGACCAGCAAAGCGTTGTAGCTGTCTGAAAACAGACAAATTGAAGCACCAAACTGCTCGGCTTGAATTTGGCTGACAAGCTCTTTCTTACTCAGCTTATCCGCTTTCTTGCCGCAATCTACCAGTACCTTGTCAATCGAAGGACAAAGCTCAGCCAACGCTTTGGTGTAGGACGGCACCAAAGCGGTAATTTCTGCGTCTGGCATAGATTGCTTCAACATGGCAAACGCCGGCCATGCCAGCATAAAGTCGCCAATTTTATCGTTTCTGATGACAAGGATTTTTTTCATTATCGCTACCTAACGCCAAGACTCCCTCGATCATACCTGATGAGCGGCTTGTCGCTAAGGGTTGGATGGAAAGAAAAAGTGTCGGATCTGTTGGTATTTTCATCATCTTGGGTTGTAGTAGGGAATCAAATTCCACGAGTTTTTGATAGCATGTCGCCAGTTTAGAAAATTGCAGGATACGACTGTGAGCAAGAAAGCCATTACCCGTGTGATCTATCCGGGTACTTTTGATCCGATTACCAATGGCCACGTTGACTTGGTTGAGCGCGCGGCTTCAATGTTTGATGAAGTCGTCGTGGGTATCGCTGCCAGCCCAAGCAAAAAGCCACTGTTTGACCTTGAAGAGCGTGTCCAATTGGCAAAAGCGGTAACCGAACATCTCGACAATGTCTGTGTGGTGGGTTTTTCAGGCCTTTTGGTGGACTTTGCCAAACAGTATCAGGCAAATATCCTTGTACGCGGACTTCGTGCAGTCTCCGACTTCGAATATGAGTTCCAGTTGGCGAACATGAATCGCCGTTTGATGCCGGAACTTGAAAGCGTCTTTCTCACGCCTTCTGAAGAAAACTCGTTTATATCTTCCACGCTAGTGAAAGAGGTAGCCCTTCATGGCGGTGACACCAGTGGTTTTGTTCATCCTAAAGTGCTGGAAGCATTGAAATCTCAACTGAAGAAATAACAACGACTAAGCCCGCTTAAGCGGGCTTTGTTATTTTTGGCACTCGGGACAAAACACCGTATTTCGCTGCCCTATCTTCACGCTCTCAAGCTCAGTGCCACACACCGGGCACGGTTTTCCTTGCTTGCCGTACACCAACAACTCTTGAGCAAAGTAGCCAGGCTTACCATCGGCTTGGGTGAAGTCTTTCAGCGTCGTACCACCTTGTTTGATGGCGGTCGCCAAAACATCTTTGATGTCTGCCACCAGTGTATTAGCTTCATCAAGATTAAGCTGTCCTGCTGGACGCTTTGGGTGAATTCTAGAGGTGAACAGGGATTCATTGGCGTAGATGTTCCCCACCCCGACAACAACGGCGTTATCCATAATAAACTGCTTAATAGCCGTACGTTTCCCCTGCGCGCTTTCAAACAGATATTCACCAGTAAACGCGTCAGTGAGTGGCTCGGGACCCAATTTGTCCAAAGCGGGATGGTCACCTCCCTTTTCCTGCCAAAGCCACGCGCCGAACCGGCGCGGATCGTTGTAGCGAATCACTTTTCCATTGGAGAGGTGTAAATCGACATGATCGTGCTTATCAGGCGCTGTCGCCTGTGGCAATACTCGTAAACTACCGGACATCCCCAAATGCACCAGTGCGTAGCCAATATCGGTTTCCAGTATCAAGTACTTTGCGCGGCGTTTCACTGCACGAATTGTCTGGCCTTCGATATCAAATAAGGTGTCTGGAACAGGCCAACGTAGTTTGGGCTGTCTGACTTCCAGCTTGGTGACGACCTGCTCCATCGCATGGGGCTTAATACCCATACGGCTCACTTCAACTTCCGGTAATTCTGGCATCCTGCTAATTCTGATTGGCAAATGGGAACAGGTAGTTTGGATCAACTGAGACTGCAAGCCAACGGTTTTCCCAGTTTTGAATGAGCCAGAATTGAGGCAATTGATAATAGGTCAGACGTAAAGGCTCGACAGCTTCACCTCTATTCACTACCAAAGTCGCCGGTTCACGAAGACCAGGCTTTAACTTGTCGTAGGTGTCTGTGTCAATTTCTGTGCCAGACAGGTTAATCCATCGGTTTGCCAATTCAGTGGCTGATATAGAAAGCTTTTTATCGGTTTGCCATGGCATGGCATTGGTGAGGGTAAATTTCGGAAAACGCAGCGCTTTAACTTCCACATCGGATGGCATCAAAGCAATGACCCCATCAGGCAGTACCTGCTCAACCGGTTGTTCAGCCTCACTTTCTGCCAGTTGGCTTCTGAGGTAGGTTGGTAGGTTTATCAGTGTGATAAACGCCAAAATCCCCAAGATAAGGAAGTTATTGAATGTTCTGCGGGACGGTGTAGCCATCACTCACTCTCAGTGTTATCAATCGTCATTCAAAGTGTATACCCAAACGACCTGAAAATGCTCGCATTCAGAGGTCATCAATGCGTTCAATTCGAGGCAAATTCCGCGAGGAATAGTCATTCTATTTCCGTGGAATTTAACGAAGAAGTGGGCGCAT